>JAZNCR010000070.1:0-3601 GCA_045587605.1 Eubacteriales bacterium | reverse complement strand
GCAGTGGGATTTTCAACGAGATACAAATCAAGATTTTCCTTGAGAAATTCGGTCAGCGCCTCGGCAATGAAGCGGTTGTTGATGGCCTTCTTGGTTTGGTTTTCATAGGAGGTCTGGGTCGAGACCGAGTTGATGACGAGCAGAAGACAGTCCTCCACGTCACCGAAGGTGATTTTGGATTCGTTCTTGTTGTACTTGCCCTTTGCCTTCATGTACTTATCGAGCGCATAGACGAAGGCAGAGCGCACCGCCTTGTCGGGTGAGCCGCCGTGCTCAAGGTAGGAGGAGCAGTGATAGTATTCGAGCGCATTGACGGTGTTCGAAACGCAGAAGGAAATCTCGGCCTTAAGCTTGTAGGGCTCCTTATCCTCGCGGTCACGTCCCTGGGCCTCCATCTTCCAAAGCACGGGCGCGGTCAGCGAGGTTTCGCCCGCCAGCTCGGCAATGTAGTCGGAGATGCCGTTCGGATAGACGAAGCTCTGCTCGGTAAAGCTGCCGTCGGGCTGTTCGAGCAAAAGCCGGAACTCCAACCCCGCCGTCGTCACCGATTGGCGGCGCAGGGTGTCCGAGAAGAATTCGTGCGGGATGGCAATATCGGTGAACACCTCAAGGTCGGGCTTCCAGCGAATGACGGTGCCGGTGCGGCGCTCGCCCCGTGAGAGGGGAATCGTTTCAAGCTCGCTTGTCGGCGCACCCTTTGCGAAGGTGATCCTGTGCATATTCTCGCCGTCGTAAGAGCGAACCTCCATATATTCGGAGCTGTACTGGGTGGCACAGGCACCGAGACCGTTCAGACCAAGCGAATATTCGTATGCCGCATCGTCGTCGTTGTTGTTGTACTTGCCGCCGGCGTAAAGCTCGCAGTAAACGAGCTCCCAGTTGAATTTTCCTTCAGCCTCATTCCAGCCGAGCGGAACACCGCGGCCGTGGTCATCAACCTCAAGCGAATGGTCGGCAAAAACGGTGACCTTGATGGTTGTGCCGTAGCCTTCGCGGGCCTCGTCGACCGAGTTTGAGAGAATTTCAAAGAAGGAATGCTCGCATCCCTCAAGACCGTCCGAACCGAAGATAACGGCGGGACGCTTGCGGACGCGATCGGCGCCCTTGAGCATGGTAATGGATTGGTTATTATACTGTGTTTTCTTGTCGTTTGCGGACTTTGCCATGGGTGCAACCTCCGTATTTGTTGATCGTTTATTTGCAGGCCACAATCAGGAGAGAATGGGAGACGCCGTCAATTTCTGCGGCGGCACACCAAACCGGTTGAATGAAGCCTTTGGTGTCGGTGCGGTAGGTGAGGGTGAGTGCTGTGACGGTGAGACGGTCGGCGGGGAGGGCGTTTTCCCCGATCAGGCGGAAGCGGCCTTCTCTGATCTGTTCAAGCACCTCGGCGGGGGTGAAAATCGGCTCTTCTCCGCAGGGGGTGAGCTGCGGGATGCCGGCATCAATCGACCAGGCACCGTCGGTGTGAAAAATGCAGACGGTCTGCCCGACGGGGGAGCGATCGACGGTCGGATTCACGCGCCAGAGCTGCCGCCCGGCATAGAGGATTTCGGTATCGTGCAGATTTTCCCCAAAGGCGGTGAGCCAATCGGCAAGCTCGTCTGCGGTGCGGATGGCGGGCGCGGGATGCGCACCGTCCGCGCGGTGAACCAAATACCACGTCCCGCCCACGCGGCTGTAATTGAGGTGAATTCCCTCATTGGGATAATCAAAGGTGGTTTGCGTCGGGAAGTGCTCAATTTGTGCATCCTCGAGTGCAAGACCGAGCGCGCCGAGAATCTGCGCGGCGGCCGCCGTACATTCGTCCTCGTTCAATTCGGTTTCCTTGTAGATTACGGCAGAGTCCGGGCTGGCGGGCAGAGAAATATCGGTGCGCACCTCGGTTCGGTTCATGGAATAGGTGCTGATGGGGGCAATAGCAAGATTGCCGTAGGGCTGTGCATCATATGCACCGAAGAAGGCAAAGCAGGCGGCGGCAAAGAGAAGCAGGGGCAGGGAAGCGCTGAGCGCGCGGACCGGTTTTTTGTCCGTGATCGCAAGGATCAGACAGCAGAGCGCGCCGCCGAGCATACCGCCTATCGCATTGCCGAGCAGATCGTCCACGTCAAAGACTCCGCGGCGAGTCAAAAGCTGAAGCAGCTCGATGAAGAGGGAGAAGAGGAGCGTAAGCCCGCCGTATGCCCATATCCGCCGCAGGCGCGCAAAACGAAGCGCAATGAGTGCGCCGAAGGGGGCAAAAACGGCAATGTTCAGAAAAAGCTGCTCAAGCAGATGCGGCGACCAGGCGTTCCATGCCTCGCGCCAGCTGGCGAACAGCTGAAGCTGGATCATGGCATCTCCGCTTGTGCGGCGAGCAACCAGGGTGAGCAGAAGCGTGATGAGAATATCTCCCCAAAGAAGCGCATCGAGCAAAAGCCTGCCCGGCTTCAGCGGAGCGAGAGCAGCCCCCCGCGCACGGCGAATGCGGCGGAAGAGGGAGAGGAAAAGCGCCATCAGAAGCAGAATGAGGACGGCAATGACCGCAACCTGCATAAACCACCAAAGATAGTGGCCCATATACGCACCCCCGTTCTCGTCGTAATCGGTATCGGGCTTTCAAAAAACTATCCATTTTATTATTATATCATATAGCAGCGTGTTTGAAAAGGGGGATAGGGGAATTTTTTTCTGATTGTATCCTTCTCACGAAAAAAGAATGTTAATGTGTTAACAATGTGTAAAAAGGAAAGAAAATGCATTTTACCCCTTGCGTTTTTTGCAATTATGGTGTACAATATAAAATGGAGAAAGATGGAGTATATTTGAAAATAAAAATATTTTTTGCAAGGAGATCGAACATGGAAATCAAAAACACCTATGTCCGCAACTGGGTTGAAGAGATGGCTCTTCTCACCCGTCCCGACAATATCGTCTGGATCGACGGCAGCGAGGAGCAGGCAAATGAGCTTCGCCGTCAGGCAATGGCTACCGGTGAGATTATCGAGCTGAACCAGGATAAGCTGCCCGGCTGCTATCTGCACAGAACTGCAGTCAACGACGTTGCCCGCGTAGAAGGCAGAACCTTCATCTGCACCACCAACAAGGAAGATGCAGGCAACATCAACAACTGGATGGATCCGTACGAGTGCTACTACAAGCTCTCGAAGCTGTACCGCGGCTCGATGAAGGGCAGAACGATGTACGTTATCCCCTATTCGATGGGTATCGTCGGTTCTGACTTCGCAAAGTACGGTATCGAGCTGACCGACTCGATCTACGTCGTGCTCAACATGCTGATCATGACCCGCGTCGGCAAGGAAGTTATGGACGCGATGGGCAATGATGCAGGCTTCATCAAGGGTCTGCACGCCAAGGCTGATATTGACGAAGAGAACCGTTACATCTGCCACTTCCCCGAGGACAACGCGATCTGGTCGATCAACTCGGGCTACGGCGGAAACGTTCTGCTCGGCAAGAAGTGCTTTGCTCTGCGTATTGCTTCCTACCTCGGCCGCAAGGAAGGCTGGATGGCTGAGCATATGCTCATCCTCGGCGTTGAGTATCCGAACGGCGAGACCAAGTACAGCTGCGCCGCATTCCCGTCTGCCTGCGGCAAGAC
>JAZNCR010000069.1:0-3787 GCA_045587605.1 Eubacteriales bacterium | reverse complement strand
GCTGATTCAAAGCTCGTCCGCTGCTACCGGTGTCGTGATTACGATGGTCGGTACGGGCGTGCTTCCGCTCGATTTGGCGCTCTATATTATCCTTGGCGCCAATATCGGTACTTGTGTTACCGCTCTGCTTGCATCAACCGGGGCAAATGCCAACGCAAAGCGTGTTGCGCTGATTCATTTCACCTTCAACGTTATCGGCTCGCTTCTCTTTACCGTTTTGATCTGGATCTTCAGAGAGCCTGCCGTAAACCTGCTCGTTTCTATCTTCCCCGGAGAGGACCCGATGTCCCTGCAGATGCGCGTATCCGTCTTCCACGTCATCTTCAACGTTACGACAACCGGTATGCTGCTTCCGTTTACGAAGTATCTTGTCAGATATTCCTCTATGATGATCAAGGACAAGCACGCCGAGGCGGAGGTGCGTTCCCTCAGATACGTCGACGACAGACTGCTCTCAACCCCTCCTGTTGCACTGATGCAGGTCAAAAAGGAAATGGACTATATGCTCGGCCTCGTGGAAGAAAATATCAGGCTTTCCTTTGATGCCATGGGGAAGGGCTCACTTGAAAACGGGGATAGAGTTCGGGAAAACGAAGCGATTATCGACTTCACCAACGGCGCATTGACCAAATTCCTCATCAATCTGTCGACGGATGCATCTCTGAGCGATGAAAAGGTGATCGGTGCGTATTTCCACGTGCTCAACGACCTTGAGCGTATCGGTGACCACGCCGAGAACTTCTATGAGATCGGTGAGGAAATGCTCGGAAAGAAAATCGTATTCTCGGAAAATGCACGTAACGACATCGGACAGATGGGCGAGATTGTTCTGCGGATGCTTGCGCTTTCCCGGGATGCGTTTGAAAATCTCAACAGGGAAGTACTGACCGAGCTGGCTGAGCTTGAAAACCGGATTGACGGGATGAAGAAGAGCCTGACGGCAAGCCATTTCTCGCGCCTCGCCGAAGGAAACTGCAGTATGGAGGTAAGCCCTTACTATTCCTCTGCCGTAGCCGGACTTGAACGTGTGGCCGACCACCTCGTCAACGTCGGATACAGTATCATCAACCCGATCGGATCGCAAAAGGAAAGCTACAGAGAATAATCGGGAAATCGGATGGGATGACCGCGGGGGCAGAAGTCGGTTCTTTCGCTGAAAATCGGCATCCCGTCTTTCCCTGCAGTGCTTTGTACGGAATGGAATATCACAAATTTGGAGAAAACGATGCGTAAAACGAAAATTGTTTGCACACTCGGTCCTGCGAGTGAGACCGAAGAAATCATTATCGGTCTTTGCCGGGCGGGTATGAACGTGGCGAGACTCAATTTCTCGCACAATACCCACGCTGACCATCAGAGACGAATTGATCTTGTCAAGAAAGTACGTGCAGACCTGCAGCTCCCTATTGCAATCATGCTCGATACCAAGGGCCCCGAGTATCGGATCAAGACCTTCGAGGAAGGGAAGGTCCTTTTGTCTGACGGAGATAAATTTACCTTTACGACAGATGAGATTATCGGTACCGAAGAGCGCGTTTCGGTCAGCTATGAAAAGCTGCCCGAGGAGCTTTCGGTTGGCGATATTATTCTGCTCAATAACGGGCTCTTGTCTTTCCGCGTAGATGAAATCGACGGCGTGAATATCGTATGTACCGTCACCTGCGGCGGCGTGCTCTCGGATCGCAAGAGCATGAGCTTCCCCGGCAAGGTCATGAAGCAGCCCTATCTCTCCGAGCAGGATAAGCTGGATATCCGATTCGGTGTGGACAACGGCATCGATTATATTGCCTGTTCCTTCGTCTCCTGCAAGGAGGATCTGATCGACGTGCGCAATTATATGCGCGAGATCGGGGCTGAGGGGATTGAGCTGATTGCGAAAATCGAAAATCAGTCGGGTGTGGATAATATCGAGGAAATCTGCCGCTACTGCGACGGCATTATGGTCGCACGCGGAGATATGGGGGTGGAAATTCCGTTTGAGCATCTCCCCTCTATTCAGAAGAAGCTGATTACCAAATGCCGTATGCTGGGTAAGCGGGTCATCACTGCAACCGAAATGCTTGAATCGATGATTTCCAATGCCCGTCCCACGAGAGCCGAAATTTCGGATATTGCCAATGCCGTCTACGACGGAACAAGCGCGATTATGCTGTCGGGTGAAACGGCAGCAGGCAAGTATCCGGTGCAGGCGGTTGAAACGATGGCAAAGATCGCCAGAACTACCGAGGAAACCGTCAATTATCGGAAACGCTTCCACAACGCCGATTTTGAAATCCGCAATATGACCGATGCCATCTCGCACTCGACCTGCGGCATGGCCATCGATATTGATGCAAAGGCAATCGTTGCCTGCTCGATTTCGGGCATGACGGCAAGAATGGTCTCCCGCTTCCGCTCTCCCGTTGCGATTATCGGGCTTACCACCAATGAAAATACGTGGCGAAAGCTTGCCCTTTCCTGGGGCGTCATTCCCGCTATGTGTGAAACCTTCACTTCGACCGACGTGCTCTTCTACACGGCAAAGAAGATTGCCGAAAAGGAGCTTGGGCTCAGTGCAGGGGATCGCATCGTGATCACGGGCGGCGATACCACGGGGCACTCGGGCAATACCAATCTGATCAAGATCGACGAAATATAAGAATAATCACAGAGGGCGGTGTGACCGATCCGGTCCCCCCCCCTTCTGTATCAGTATATGGGCGCGGGAAGCACCCGCCCGAGCTAGAGATAATTATTTAGCCAGGCCAAGGAAATTCACGATGCAGAGAATGATGCCGACGATATTGTAGATGCCGATCAGCGAGCCGATTGCGCCGAAAATAAAGCCGATGATGGGAAGTGCTGCCAGAAGAGCGATCAGCCATCCAACGATAGCGGTGACCAAAAGGAAAATAACAAGCTGAACGATAAACGAAACAAGATTCTTTTCCTTGATTTTGAAGGGTGTGGGCCAGAATTTTTTGAGCAGATCCATGATAAAACCTCCGGTTATCGTAATATTCGGCGGTGCGCCGTAACAAACAGGATGAGAAGCCGTCCCCCGCTGAACGGGGAAGAGCACCACATCATATCTCCATTATTATACATGATGATGCACAAAAATGCAAGTCTTTTGCCGAAAAAGAGCAGACTAAAATTAAGTCCCCGCATATTTCCCCCTTGACTTTCTCCCCAAAATGTGTTAGACTATATCAGCACGGAAGAATACCCGGGTAGTGAGGTTTGTGAGCAAATCAAGCGAACAGAAAATTTTCGGCACCGCAGCAGGACATAACGCGGCGGTCTTGAAATTTCAGATTGCCGTGCGATGATGCAAGAAAGAACCTCCCCAAAAGTTCCAAAACACGCCGTTTTCAGAACGGTAAAATACTTGCCCGAAATGATCTCTATCGAGAATTCTAAAGGCGAGAAAAAACACAGAAAATCAAATATGTTGCAGTATGCATCACGGAAGGTTATTTCGCTGTACGGCGAAAATACCCACGCCCTGCGCCTGACAAGCGAGCTTGTCGATCTTCGGGCGGGGTATACGAAGCGGATTCGCCGAGCAGAAGCTCGCCGAGCCGCATCTCTACCGACTCCGTTAATAAGATGCACGCTGTTGCATCATATTTACGGAGGGTTATCGAAGCGGTCATAACGAGGCGGTCTTGAAAACCCGCGCGTAACTGTTCCTTTTGTTCCCTCAAAAATCCTTGTATGATAAGGGTTTTCGGCATTTTCTAAAAAATAAAAATTTCATAGTTCTCTCGCGAAATTCTCTCCAAATTCCG
The DNA here is from genome assembly GCA_045587605.1 of Eubacteriales bacterium. Taxonomy (GTDB): domain Bacteria; phylum Bacillota; class Clostridia; order Oscillospirales; family CAG-272; genus SIG693. The sequence continues at coordinate 14 of JAZNCR010000069.1, read as the reverse complement.
GAGCATTTCGCTAA
>JAZNCR010000068.1:0-14577 GCA_045587605.1 Eubacteriales bacterium | reverse complement strand
CCGTGCGTGGGCAGACGCACATCACCTTGACTGGATCGGCTACGCCATCTCCATTCCTCTTCTGCTGCTCTGTGTGATCTCCCTCGCCTCCTCTACCTATAACCCCTTCATCTATTTCCGCTTCTGATTCCAAGCGAAGACTACCGCTCCTGCCCCAATGCCACACAGGTTTTTTGGTAAAGGGGGCGGGGGGGGAACCCCTTTTTGCAAAAAGGGGTTTCCCCCGCGCCCCCTTTACCAAAAACCTGTGTGGCATTGGGCCGGGAGCGGGAATCTTTGCTTGGGATCAGAAGCGGAAATAGATGAAGGGGTTATAGGTAGAGGAGGCGAGGGAGATCACACAGAGCAGCAGAAGAGGAATGGAGATGGCGTAGCCGATCCAGTCAAGGTGATGTGCGTCTGCCCACGCACGGACGCGCGGAACGATGGGGAAGGAGAAGAGGAGCGCGACACCGAGGATCATCAGGGTATAGGGATCGAGCAGAGCAAGCGCGGGGGATGCACTGCCCGGGACGAACATGGCGGCAAGATAGCGGGCGGCGGCGGTCATGGTATCGGCGCGGAAAATGACGAAGGAGAGGATGACCGAGAGCGCGGTGACGGGACGCCAGAGCAGCGAGAGAAAGCGGCGTGCCGTGGGGCGCACAACCTGCTCGATCATCTGCATGGTGCCATGCCAGAGCCCCCAGACAATGAAGTTGAGGCTCGCGCCGTGCCAGAGACCGGTGGTGAAGAAAACGACGTATTTGTTGACGACCGTGCGCACCTTGCCCCGGCGGTTTCCGCCGAGCGGGATGTAGACGTATTCGCGGAACCAGGTCGAGAGCGAGATATGCCAGCGGCGCCAGAATTCCTGGGTTGAACCGGAAACGTAGGGATAGTTGAAGTTTTCGGGAATGCGGAAGCCGAAGAGCTGTCCGAGTCCGATGGCCATGTCGGAGTAGCCGGAGAAATCGTAGTAGATCTGGAAGCAGTAGGCCACGGCACCCAGCCATGCCAAGGGTGCCGAAAGGGTCTCGGCGGCAAACGCGCGGTCGGTCAGGTATCCGCAGGGGTTTGAAATCAGCAATTTTTTTGCAAGACCGAAGAGGAAGCGGCGCATACCCACGGCGGCGGTCTCGGCCTCCACGCGGCGGCAGGTGATCTGCTCGGCGATGTCGTGGTATTTGACGATCGGTCCCGCGATCAGCTGGGGGAAGAAGGCGATGTAGAGAAAGAGATCGTCCACCCGCTTCTGCACGGGGGTGTCTCCGCGCCATACGTCAACCACGTAGGAGAGGATCTGGAAGGTGTAAAAGGAGATACCGATCGGCAGACGGACGCCGGGAACGGGAAGATTGACGAAGGGGATGACGTTGAGTGTCTCAACGGCAAAGCCGGCGTATTTGAAGACGCCGAGCATGGCGAGGTCAAAGAGGATGGCGGCGATCAGTGCGGCGCGGCGGGCGTGCCCCGAAAAGGCATCCACAGCGCGTGCGGCAAAATAGTTGACGACGACCGACAGGAGCATGAGCAGAACATAGATCGGCTCGCCGAATGCATAAAACAGCAGACTGGCAGCCGACAGAAGAACGTTTTTTGCCCGCACCGACGGGAGCAGCAGATGAGCCAGCCAAACCAGGGGAAGGAAAATAAACAAAAAAACCGCAGATGAGAAAACCATATGTCCCCCCGAAAAAGAATTTCTTCCGCTTATTATAGCATATTTTCCCCGCAAATGCAAGCCCCCCGTGGTATCTTGGCGTTTGGCGGCGGGCAATTCATAATCCCCCCTGTGAGGAGGTCCTTGCGTTATTCCTTCCCGCACACCAAAAGAAATTTTTCACACCCTCTTTTTTTCTTTACAAAATTATGCTATACTTAAAGCAGACGGGGGATACCGCTGCCCTGCATTCGCTCATCCATCCCAACCGAACAAAGGAGGCGCCCATGCAGCTGTACATCAAACAACACGTTTTCACCTGGGGAGACAAGTTCTCTATCTACGATGGCAATGGGAATGAACGCTACTACGCAGAGGGTGAGGTTTTCACCTTCGGCAAAAAGCTTCATCTGTACGACACGGCAGGGCACGAGCTTGCCTATATCGAGCAGCAGCTCTTCACCTTTCTGCCGAGATACTTCATCTACCGCGGCGACCTTCGCTTCGCCGAGGTGGTCAAGGAATTTTCCTTCTTCCACCCGCGCTACACGGTAGAGGGTCCCGGCTGGCAGGTGAGCGGCGATTTCTTCGATCACGACTACGACGTGACGGCGGGGGATTCGCTGATCGCAACGGTAGAGAAGGAATGGTTCACCCTCGGCGACGCATATGCAATCTCGATCAGCGAGGGTGTGGACGAAATCTCTGCCCTCTCGGTCGTGCTGGTCATCGACGCCTGCATTGACGCACAGCGTCGGAACTGATGTGGTGCTCCAATGATGAAAAAGAAAACGAGCACCTATCCGTTCGCCCTTCTGCTCGGCCTCTGCACCGTAATCGTCTGTCTTCTCATTGCAGACGGCCTGATCGGTGTTGAAGGAACGATCGGAAACCCGGAGTGGAATGACGAGGGAGAGCTTATCGCCTATACCCTTCACGTCAGGGATTCGACCGGCAGGATCATCTTCCGTCTCGGACTTTTCCTTTTGCCTATTCTGTTTGCCTGCCGGGTTCGTCCCGGGCAGACATGGATCAATCTGCCCCTCTTCGTGCTATCCTGGTACGTCCTGTCCGCGCTTTTCGGCTCACACGCAAATCACCGCTACCTTGCGCATCCACCGCAGGGATTCATCAGCATCGGCGAAGGGCTTGCTCCCTTTACCACCGCCGTCTTTCTTTGGCTGACCGAGCTTCTTATCCTCCTCGCCGTGCGGGGATTGCTTCGACTCTTTTACAAAATCAAAACAAGGAGACAAACCACATGAAATCTTCCTCCGATTTTCGCGCCATTGCAAGAGATGCCCTGCGCGGCAACTGGCTCGTTGCCGTACTCACCGCTTTTGTGGCGAGTCTGATCGGTTCAACGATCACCTCGGGAAGCGGATCCATTAATTTCTCCAATTCAAACACCGAAACACTTGACCTCACCGAATATATAAGCACAGAGCTGCTCGCTCTGCTCGGGATCCTTCTCCTTGGACTCGGCGCATTCGCCTGTATCGGCGCGGTTGTCTCCTTCGTCATCGGCGGTGCGGGGCAGCTGGGATATGCACACTTTAACCTGCATCTGGTAGATGGGAAAAAAGCAGAATTCCAGGATCTTTTCTCGCAGTTTCACCGCATCGGGGACGGCATTATCATGAAGCTGCTCGTTACCATATACACCTTCCTCTGGACACTTCTCTTCATTATTCCGGGCATTATCAAAGGCTTCAGCTATTCCATGACCCCCTACATCCTGGCCGAGCATCCCGAATTCACGGTCAGCCAAGCCATTACCGAATCCCGCAGATTGATGGACGGAAACAAATTCAGACTCTTCTGTCTGAACCTCAGCTTTATCGGCTGGGTGATGCTCTGCACGATTCCACTTGTTTTTTTGCTTGTCTTCATCGTCGGTTTGGCTCCGGTCCTTCCCCTGCTTTCCCTTCTCTTGCTTCCGGTTTTCATGCTCGCCGCATTTGCCTTCCTTTTCCTCACCGCCTACAGAGAAGCGGCGCAGGCCGCCTTCTACCGCGAGGTTTCGGGCACCGCGGCACAGGCCGAATACGTCGCCGCATATACCGACGTGCAGTAAATTGCGCTGCGTTCGTCTGCGTTTCCTTCGGACTTAAACGGCTGTCCGTGATACATATCGATGCCTCTCTGCCGCCTCATCGTTGGCAAAACCCGCAATCAATTTTTGCTGAACGATGGAAAAGAGCAATGGCTTCTCCCAAAGAAAAGTCTTGAACTCGCGGGCAGAATGTGATATAATTAGATCAGTATAATCATCGTCGGAGAACGGGAACTTTTCTCCCTTTTTCGCGTCTAATCTTTATCATGAGAGGTAGACCCATGAATTACAGAACCTATGAAGTTCGTCATATCCGCGATCTGCGCGAAATGCTGCGCTCCTCGGCCGAGATGTATGCCGAAAAGGACGTTTTCCTGCAAAAAACCGACGGGGAATACCGCGGAATCAAATACGCGACCCTGCGCCGCGACGTGGATGCGCTCGGTACCGAGCTGCAGTCGATGGGCCTTGCCGGAAAAAAGATTATCGTCACGGGAGAGACATGCTACAGCTGGGCAATCACCTATCTTGCCGTCATCTGCGGCCTCGGTGTGATCGTGCCGGTTGACCGCGAGCTCCCGCCCGAGGAAATCGCCAATATCGCATCCATTGCCGAGGTTTCGGCCGTGGTTTACTCCCCCTCGCTTGAGGCAAAGTTTGCGGGTCTTGACGCGTCGATCACCCGCATCCCCTTCACCGCGCTGACCGATCTCGTCGAGGCGGGCGCCGCCAAGGTTGCGGCGGGCGACCGCACCTATCTTGATGCCGAAATCGATCCGAACGCGATGGCCTCTCTGCTCTTCACCTCGGGCACGACGGGTGTGTCGAAGGGCGTTATGCTCTCGCACCATAACATCTGCTTTAACCTTGAGGAAATGTGCAGTATGGTCTACATCGGCCCCGAGGATGTTTTCCTCTCGGTTCTGCCCATTCATCACGCATATGAATGTACCTGCGGCTTCCTCTGCCAGATTTACCGCGGCACAACGGTCGCCTTCTGCGAGGGTCTGCGCTACATTACCCGCAATATGCAGGAGGTTCACCCCACCAAGATCTGCTGCGTTCCGCTGCTCGTGGAAACCATGTATCACAAGGTTTGGGCAAATATTCGCAAGCGCGGGATGGAAAAAAAGGTCAAAACCGCCATCAAGCTCTCGAATGCCCTGCGCAAGGTGGGCATTGACGTTACCCGCAAGCTTTTCGCCGAAATTCACGCGACCTTCGGCGGCCGGCTGAATATGCTGATCTCGGGCGGTGCCGCCATCGACCCGATCGTGCTCTCCGGCCTGCGCGATCTCGGCATTATGGCCCTGCAGGGCTACGGTCTGACCGAGTGCGCCCCGATTGCCGCGCTCAACGCCGACACCTTCTACTGCGATTCCTCGGCCGGTCTTGCCACGCCGAACACGGTCCTGGATATTTACAATCCCCAGGAGGACGGTACGGGCGAGATCCGCTACAAGGGCGAGAACATCATGCTCGGCTACTACAATGCGCCCGAGCTGACCGCCGAGGTCAAGCGCGGCGAGTGGTTCTACACCGGTGACCTCGGATACCTCGACAAGGACGGATTTTTGCACATCACCGGCCGCAAAAAGAACGTCATTGTCACCTATAACGGAAAGAATATTTTCCCCGAGGAGCTTGAGACTTATCTCAGCCGCAATCCCTTCGTCAAGGAATCGGTTATTATCGGTATCCCGAACGCACAGAAGAAGGATTACGATATCGTAGCCGTGATCGTCCCCGATACCGAGCATTTCACCGAGGTTTACGGTGAGAGCTATACCGACGAGCAGGTTGATCGCGAATTTGCCCGCGCCGTGGCTGAGGTCAACAACACCGTGCAGTCCTACAAGCGCATGGATCTGTTCGTTCGCCGCGATGAGGAATTTGAGAAAAACACCTCGAAGAAAATCAAGCGCGCCGGCATCGCCGACGCCGCTATGCCCGCCTATCGGGAAAAGATGGGGCTTTGATTTTACCGTGCGGTTGTGTTAAAATTTTTTGCGTAAGACAAAGAGGGGGTGTCGCATTAAGCGTACACCCCCGTAAAAATATAATCTCTGCAAAAAAATGCCCAGGGCTGACGCATCGAAATGCGACAGCCCGTTTCGTGTTTGAGAGGAGCTGCTCAAAATGCCAAAAAAACAACCGAAAAACCACTCCAAGCGGTGGATGTATTCCCTCTTTCGGCGCCGTATGCTGGTGGCGCTTGCGCTGCTTCTCCAGATTCTTCTGCTGACGTATATGCATATTGCGTCGATCGCGCAGTTCCGCTGGCTGTATCTGATCTCTCTCTTGGCCAGCGTTATCTCCGTACTCTTTATCATCACCCGGCGCAAGGAAAACGTCTATAAGCTTCCCTGGATTATGCTGATCGCGCTTTTCCCCGCCTTCGGCGGCATACTTTTTCTGTTTGTTCACGGACAGTCGTCGACCAAACGGATAACCCGCCGGATCGAAGCGGCGGACAGCCTTCTCGCGCCATATCTCGGACAGGATGCGGCGACGGCAGAGCAGTATGCAAGGACGGTGCCGTCGGGTGTGCAGTGCCCGCGCTATCTTGCACGCCACGGTTATCCCGTTTATGCCGCCGAGGATACGGTGTTTTTCCCGTCGGGCGAGGCGTTTTTTGCACGGATGCGCGAGGAGCTGCGGCGCGCCGAAAAATTTATTTTCCTTGAATATTTTATCGTTGCCGAGGGAGAAATGTGGGATGAAATTCACGCCATTCTCCGCGAAAAGGCGGCAGCCGGGGTTGAGGTCAAGCTCATTTACGATGACATCGGCAGCTTTCTCCGCCAGCCTCACCGCTACGATCTTACCCTCTCGGCCGAGGGGATCCAAACGGTGATCTTCAACCCCTTCCGCCCCGTGATCAGCGCGCTGCAGAACAACCGCGATCACAGAAAAATTCTCGTCGTTGACGGCCGCACTGCCTTTACGGGGGGCGTCAACGTCGGGGACGAATACATCAACCGCATCTCACGGTTCGGGCACTGGAACGATACGGCCGTCATGATCACGGGAGAAGCCGTTCGCTCGTTTACGGCAATCTTTCTTGAGCTTTGGATGAGCGCACGCGAGGAGCCGCTTTCCCTTGACCGCTACTTCCTCCCCGTAGGCGAGCTTCCCCCTTCCTTTGCGCGGGGCTTTGTCCAGCCTTATGCCGATACGCCGCTTGACGGTGATGCGGTCGGCGCGTGGGTCTACGACCATATCCTGCGCACCGCGTCCGATTACGTCTGGATCACAACGCCCTACCTGATCATCGACGATGCTCTGTACACCACCCTGGCACTCGCCGCGCGAAGCGGAGTTGACGTTCGCATCATCGTCCCGGGCAGGCCCGACAAGAAGCTGGTTTACTCCACGACCCGCTCCTATTTTCTGCCGCTGATTGAAGCGGGGGTCAAGATTTACGAATACACGCCCGGATTTCTGCACGCAAAGGTTTTCCTCTCAGACGATCGCACCGCAACGGTGGGCACCGTCAATCTCGATTACCGCTCCCTCTTTCTGCATTTCGAGTGCGGCGCGTGGATGACCGATACCGAGGCGATTCCCGACATCCGTGCCTATTTTGAACAACTGTTTGCCGTCTCCCGTCCGATTTCCGCCGAGGAGCTGCGGCGAAATCTGCCCGCCCGCCTTTTCGGGGCCGTCATGCAGCTGTTTGCCCCCTTTATGTGAGCAGCCATTGATCGTCTGCCGCAGAATCGATCACCGCGGCAGAGGAGGGGTCGGCATTGCGGTATTCCGTCCCGACATTCCCCCTCCGATGAGGCGCTTTGCAAGCGTAGTTTTTCCGTTTCGCGCAAAATTCGCAAAAAGAAAGGATCTGTCATGCGATATCGATACATATCTTTCCTTCTCGCCCTGCTGTTTGCCGTATCGGCAATTCTTCCGGTCACAGCGGCCGAAACCGTAGAGGTGTTCGTCACACTCGAGGGTGAACCGCTCGCCGACGCCGCGATGGCATTGGGCGGGGCCGCCGCTTATCTTGCCGACGAGGCCGGAGCGAGGGCTGTCGCAGACGCGCAGACCGCGCTTGCCGCGGCGGTCGATGCCGTCTCTGCCATTCCGGGTGCAGAGGTGCTTGGGCAGAGCTGGTTTCTCACCCGCTCAATTGCCGTTCGCCTGCCTGCTGACCGCCTGGATGCACTCGGTGCGATTGAAGACGTTCTTTCGGTCGAGCTGATGCTCTCCCGCGTCAAGCCCGAATCGGCCGTCTCTGACACCGGGACGAGCTTTGCGGCAGAACCGTTTTATGCGCCCGATCTGCTCGGTCTTGATTCGCTGCACGCCGAGGGTGTGCTCGGCGAGGGCATCGTTGCCGCCGTGATTGACTCGGGCTTTGACGTATCCCATCCCGTCTTCACTCTCCCCGAGGGAAGCGCGGGCAGAATGACGGTCGAATCGGTCGCCAACCTTTATCCGCAGCTGAACGCCGCGGCAAAGCAGTCGGCGAACGGCTTTGACCCGACCTCGGCCTGGGTCAGCGAAAAGATCCCCTTCGCTTACGATTACTACAGCAACGATACCGATGTGCTTGCCGCCGACGTGCACGGCACGCACGTTGCGTCCATCCTCGGCGGTGGGGCTGATACGGACAAACATTACGTCGGCGTTGCGCCCGCCGTACAGCTTCTTCTGATGAAGGTGTTCGATGACGGTGCCGAGGCAGCCTCCTCCGAATACGCCGTATACCGCGCACTCGAGGACGCACTTCTCCTTGGCGCCGACGTCATCAGCCTCAGCATCGGCGTGACGTCCGGATACAGCTATGCAACCAATTCCTTCTCGCTTGAGAAGCATCTTCTGCGGGCGCGCGAGCTCGGCTGTGCCGTCATCTGTGCCGTCGGCAACGACGGCACGGTCGGACGCGGCTCGGCATATGACGTCGAAGGCGGCACCGATGCCCCCCTTGCCGCCAATCCCGACTACGGGCTGATCGCCGATCCCGCATCCTTTGCCGCCGCCTTTTCGGTCGGCGCATATACCCCCGACCGCATTTTGCAGAGCGGACTCGGCGCGGGGGACGGAAGCGTCATCAGCTTTACCGATTCCGCGCTCGGACAGGGCTTTACCGACATGAGCTTCCGCACAGCCTTTGACGGGCAGACGCTGGAGTATGCCGTTGTTCCCGGCGTGGGAGGTCCGGCAGACTATGCCGGCGTGCAGGTGAAGGGCAAGCTTGCTCTTGTACGCCGCGGCACGATCAGCTTTGCGGAAAAGCTGCAGGCGGCCGCCGAGGCAGGTGCGATCGGTATGCTTTGCTATGATAACGTCGACGACGGCAGTCGCTTTTCCATGGCCTTTGATGCCATGCCGATTCCCGCCGTTTCGCTTACGCGCGCCGACGGAGAACGCCTGGCCGCACTTGAGACAGCCAAACGAACCATCACCGTCTCAGACCGCGTTCTTCGTGTGACGACCCCCGCCGCGGCATCTCTTCCCGCCGATTACTCGACCCGCGGCTCGGGACTTCTGCTCCGTCCCTCCGTTCTCTCTCCCGGCTCGGTGTACGCCGCACTTCCGGGCGGCGGATACGGCACGCAGAACGGCACCTCGATGGCAACTCCCGTTGTCTCGGGTCTTACGGCCCTCGCGCTTGGACAGCGAAAGGCAGGAGCGGAGGATACCCGGGACACCGCCGCGCTTGATTCCCTTCTTGCCGATCTCATCACGACGGCCGAGCCCGTCCTTGATGCGGACGGCCACCCCTATTCGGTCCGCACGCAGGGAGGCGGCGCGATCCGCGCAGAAGCCTTTCTCTCCCCCAAGGGCCGCCTGCGCGCCGAGGACGGTCGGGGCGTCGTCGAGCTCGGTGACGGCCTCTCCCCTGCCGAGTTCTCCTTCAGCGTAACCCTCTCCAACCCCACAAAGCGTCCCCGCACCTATGCGGTGTCGGCGTCGGTCGCCTCGGACGGCTGCTTCTCTCTTGAAGGGAACGACGCGGTCTTCGTCGCGGATACCGCGCGGATGTTTGCCGATGCGGAGATCCTCATCGACGGACGAAACGTCAACCGCTTCTCCCCCATCGGCCATTCCCTCTCCTGCTCGCTCGACGCGGGTGAATCGCGCACCTTCACCTTCACCGTTTCGCTCTCGACCGCCGAAGCGGCAGAATATGCAGACAAGTTCCCGAACGGATACTATCTTGAGGGCTTCGTTTTTGCCGAAGCTGCCGACGGAGAGCGCCTTTCTCTGCCCTATCTCGGCTTTGCGGGCGATTTTGACGCCCTCCCCACTCTTGATCCCTTTGCCTATGACGGCGAAAAATCCTTCTATGCCGGAAATTATCTGCTCGGTCCTGCAGGCGAGACCATGCTCAATCTCGGATGCAGCTATTACGACGATACCGCCGTTTTCCGCCGCGATCTGCTCGCCATCTCCCCCAACGGAGACGGCTATCTCGACGAGGTGATGGTCAATTTGCGTCTGCTCCGCAATCTCTACGCGCTTGACATCGAAATCACCGATGCGGACGGCAGAACGGTCAAAACGTGCAAGCGTTCGTATTATTTGCGCAAAACCTATTTCCACGACGGAAATAATACGCTCACCGCCGAGCAGAAATCGATCTGGAACGGTGAGGATTCCGCTTCGGTCAGCTATATCATGCCCGACGGCAATTATACCGTTAGCTTCCGCGTCCTCGGCTTTGGGGACGTCGTCATGGAGGAGGTAAGCCTTCCGCTGGTGGTGGATACGAAGGTGCCCGAACTTCTTCACACCAAGCTTGAGGAAAAGAACGGACGCCGCTATCTGACCGTCACCCTGCAGGACAATCACTATCCCATGCGTGCCGTCCTCTACCGCAATGCCGTCGACGAATACGGCAGAGAGAGCGTGCTGTACCGGGACGCACACAATATCAGCTACAAAGAGGGACGCCGCGCCATCGGCCTGATTTACGACATTACCGATTACACGGGGGATTACCTCTATCTCGATCTTTACGATTACGCAATGAACCAAATTACCCACCGAATTCCGCTGAACTGACCGAAGGAAAGGAGATTTTTATGAAACGCATTTTTTCGCGCGTGCTGGCAATCTGTCTTGCCGCGCTCATGCTTCTTGAGGTCAGTGCGGTCGATGCCGCCCCCTGCAACGAAGAGAAAATCACCCTCCTTTTGATTCCGCGGAGCGCAGAATCCCTCGCGGCGCAGGCCGCACGGGCGTCCCTCCCCGTGGACGAATTTGCCCTTTCCGCCGCAGGCAGAACGGCAAGAAAAACCGCAGATGCGCTGCTTGACTGCGTCATACGGACCGCAGACGGGGCCGCGCACTGCCTCGAGGAAAAGGCGCGGTTTACCGCCGCGCTGGTCGGGCTTGCCGTCACGGCCGACGCCGCAGACCTCCCCTATCTGCGCGCGGCGGGTGACCTTGCCCCTGACGGCGAGCAGTTTGACGTCTATACCGCCTCGCGCTATCTCTCGGCCGATCTCGGCACCGCGGGTGAGCGCGGCGTGTCCGCGTCCTCGGCCCAGCCTGAGGTGACGGTCAACCTTACCGAAGAAAAGATTACGCCCGACGGTGCGGGGACGGTCATTGCCGTGATCGATACCGGCTTTGATGCAGATATGCCCGCCTTTGCGCTGCCCGAGGGGATCGATGCCGCACTGACGGGGACGGCACTGACGGCAAGACTCTCTCTGATTGGCAAAAAATCGGCCGATGCGGGACAGGATGCCCGCAAGATTCCCTTTGCTTATCATTACGTACAGTCGGGCGCGCCGCTTGACAGTGCCGCCGAGCACGGCACCCGTACCGCCGCGCTGGCGGGCGGATACATGGGGAATACCTTCGACGGCACCGCCCCGGGTGCTCAGCTTCTGCTTTTGAAGGTGTTTGGCGAGGACGCGGCGGCAGGCGCGGATGAGGTGCATATCCTTGCCGCCATTGACGACGCCCTTCTGCTGGGAGCCGACGTCATCAATCTTTCGCTTGCCTCCCCTGCGGGCGGCGGTGACGGCGGCGTCGGTCTGACGTTGGCACTCGAGAATGCGATTGCCGCCGGCGTCGGCGTGGTCGCCCCCGCCGGAAACAACGGCGAGCTCGGCGAGAGCAGCTTCTTCTATACTCGCTCGGGCAGCGGCGTTTTCCCTGCCGAGCATACCGATCGCGGCACGATTGCCCATCCCGCATCCATCGCGGGGGTTGTATCGGTCGGCGCGGCGGCAGGCAGCTACCTCTCCGAGCTCGTTCTGCTTGACGCAGAAGGCAACCGCATCGCATACACCGATACCTGCAAGGATTATTTCCGTTTTCCCAATGCGGATACCGATACGAATACATCCGACCTTGCGCGTGCGCTTGATTTTGCCGCGCTGATCGGAAAAACCGAGATTTTCTATATCGCCATCCCCGGCGTAGGTCGGGCGGAGGATTACGCCGGTCTTGACGTGCAGGGCCGCATTGCGCTGGTTGAGCGCGGCGAGATCAGCTTTATTGAAAAAACCGAGCACGCCGCCGCCGCGGGTGCCATCGGGGTCATCGTATACGACAACGACCCCGAAACCGACGGGCGGGTGAATATGCAGCTGGACGACGCTCCCCTTCCCGCAATTTTCATCAATATTGCCGACGGACAGCGACTGGCCGAGGCGAAAACCGGAGTCCTGACCTTCCCCGATCGCGCCCCCGCCAACCGCGGCATGGCACCGAACGGTGTAGCGTCCTTCTCCTCGCGCGGAATGCGGGACGACTTCGGCTTCGCGCCCACCCTTATCGCACCCGGAGAAAAATTCATCGGACTCTCGGTCGATGCAAAATATGCGCTCCTTGAGGGCACGTCCTATGCCGCCGCACAGGTCAGCGGTGCGCTCGCCGCACTGATCGGCCGCCTGCGCACCGAGGAAAGGGGGACGCCCGACCCGGAAATTCTCTCGGATGCCGTCACCCTTCTGCAGAATACCGCATCGGTGCTGACGATCGGTGATCTCCCCATCTCTCCCCGCGCACAAGGTGCGGGCACACTCAACGCGGCGGCCGCCGAGGACGCCCCCCTGCTTCTGCGGGGCAATGACCGGGGCGCCGTTACCCTGACGGGCGAGGATGACCGCTTCACCCTCACCCTTAACGCCGAAAACCGCACCGATGAGGCGATCTCCTTCTCGCTTCTCCCCCCTCGTCTGCTCATTGACGAAGCGATTGATCCGCTGGCAGGCGAGGTGCCGGGCGAACCCGAGGATTATCTCTCCCGCTGGCTTACCCTCAACGGCTATTCCTATGACAGCGCGCCCCTCTGCGTGACGGGACGCCGGAAGGAAATTCCCGCTGAAATCACCCTCGACGGCGTGATCCTCGGCGAGGACGGCGACGAAATCACCCTCGCGCCCGGCGAACACCGCGAGCTTTCGCTCACCGTTGTGCTGGACGGCGCGGCGTACAAGGCGCAGTCTTCTGCCTTCCCCTCCGGATTCCACGTGGAGGGCGTGATTGAGGCAAGACTCGGGCAGCAAAGACTGTCGGTTCCACGGCCGTTTACTGCGGTGCGTGGGAAGCCGCCCCCATTACGGCGGGCACGGCCTATGACGACCGCCCCAATCTCTATACCGGTCAGATCCTCTCGGCAACCCTGCGCAGCGGTTACCGCGTGAATTTCGGCGAGCAGAAGGGAAGCGACGTTGTCCGCAACATGGTGGAATATTCCCCCTCGCTTACCTGCTTCAACCCGCACGGACTGACCGAGCCGCTTGCCCTCACCCTTTGCCTTCTGCGCAGCGTGCGCGCCTATACGGTGTCGGTGACCGACGAGAACGGAGATGAGGTTTACCGGCGAGAAGGAGGGGCACTGCGCAAGGCGTGTACCGTTCAAGGCATCGCCGTTGCCGAGCAGATTCCGCTCTGGAACGGACGCGCGGCGGATAACGACAAATATATCTGTCCCGACGGGCACTACACCGTCCGGCTTACCCTCTTCGGAACGGCCGGCGGCGAAGAAACGCTTCTGATTCCCGTTACGGTTGACTCCACCGCACCCACCCTCGCGGACACCCGATTCGTGCGCGACGAGGCGGGCAACCTCCGCCTGTCCGTCACGGCAGCGGACGCCGAATATATCTACTCAATCGAGGTTGGCGACAAGCGCGGCTATCTGGAATACGACCGCACCGTCACCGAAAGCCCGCGGGCACTCGAACGCGGACAGGGTTCCCCCCTCTGCATCAGTCTCGATGCAAACCAGCTCTACGAGCAGTATTTCTACGTTACCGTCACCGATTACGCCTACAACCAATCGGTATTCCGCGTTGACCGCGACCGCCTGTTCACTGCGTTTGCCGAGGCCGAAGCGGGAAATTAACCGTCCCAACGCATAAGTACAGCAAAAAGCCGATACGGAAACGGTTAATGCTCCCATCGAAAAAATAGCATCATGCAAAAGCTCCCACAAACCCGGCAAACGGTTTGTGGGAGCTTTGATTGTATTATGAAAACCCCGCCATAGTGGCGGGGTTCAGTTGAGGCTATGCCGATGAGCAGAAAGAGATAAGAGGAAGGCGATTATGTGCCTAAGGCTCCCTTGTATAGAAGTGTAGGTGCTTGCGCCGCGAGGTTGCAAAGCAACCTCGGAGCTGTCGCCGAAGGCGACTGAGGGATTGTAAACGAAACGAACAGCGGAATGCGAAAATTTTTCGTTACAGCGATATATTAGGCTGGTAACAATCCCTCCGTCACGGCTTGCGCCTACCCTTCTACACAAGGGAGGCTTATAGTAAGACCCGTTTACGGGTAGCAAGTAAAAGCTGCATGGCTGGCAGGCCAATCTGATGCGCACTTGTGCGCAGCCAATAAAGGGTAGGGCTATGCCCGAAAATGAAATACCACCCACTTCATTTTTGCGGGTGGATTTTTATTTTGAGGG
>JAZNCR010000067.1:0-9783 GCA_045587605.1 Eubacteriales bacterium | reverse complement strand
GAGTGAAGCGGCAGATTTTGCCGGCATTCCGCGCGCACTGCTCGACAAATCGCCCTTTGATCTTTCGGGCGGGCAGAAGCGCCGCGCCGCCATTGCCGGTGTGATGGCGATGCGCCCCGACGTGCTCGTGCTTGACGAGCCCGCAGCGGGGCTTGATCCGCAGGGAAGGGATGAGATTCTCGGCGGAATCCGCGCTTACCGTGAAAAAAGCAACTCCACCGTGGTAATCGTCAGCCACAGCATGGAGGATATGGCGCGCTTTTGTGACGAGCTGATCGTGATGGCAAACGCAAAGCTGTTCATGCAGGGCAGCTGCGAGGAGGTCTTCTCGCAGCCGGAAGCACTTACCTCGGTCGGTCTTGACGTTCCGCAGATTACCCGGCTTGCCGTGCTTCTGCGCGGCCGCGGGATTGCCATGCCGGACAGTATCTATACCGTTGAGCAGGCATCTCATGCCCTTTGCGCGCTGATGAAGGGGAGGTGTGCCGAATGAGTTCGATCTCGCTTGGACAGTATTTCCCCGGAAGCTCCTTGCTTCACCGTCTTGATCCGCGATTCAAAATCGTGCTGGCGATCCTGTATATTACCGTTTCGTTCTTTTGCAGAAATGTCTGGAGCTTTGCGGCGCTGCTCGCTTCTGCCGTGCTCTTGATTTTGCTCAGCCGAATTCCCGCAAAGATTGTTCTTCGCGGTCTGCGTCCGATCCTCTTTATCATGCTCTTTACGGTGATCCTCAACGTCTTTTTCACCAAGGGGGAGACCCTTCTTCTTGACTGGTGGATCCTTGAGATTTATCTTGAGGGACTGATGACCGCCGTCTTTATGGTTTTGCGCATTACGGTCATTATCATCGGTACAAGTATGTTTCTCACCTATACGACGACGCCGATTGCGCTGACCGATGGAATCGAACGCTTGCTTAGCCCCCTTGGGGCTCTGCATCTTCCGGTGCATGAGTTTGCCATGATGATGTCCATCGCGCTTCGCTTTATTCCGACGCTCGTTGAGGAGACCGAGAAGATTATGGCCGCACAGAAGGCGCGAGGTGCCGATTTCTCGACGGGCAGTCTGATGCAGCGCGCCAAGGCGCTCATTCCCATTCTCGTGCCGCTCTTCGTCTCGGCATTCCGCCGTGCCGATGAGCTTGCGGTTGCCATGGAATGCCGATGCTACCGCGGGGGGACGGGAAGAACCAGAATGACCGTCCTGCACGCAGGAGCCGCCGACTGGCTGATGCTTGTCGGAGCCCTTCTCTTTGGCGCAATGCTTTTGCTGATTAACCGGTTCGCACCCGGATTTTCCTTGTGAGCGGCGCTTCGGAGCGCAAGCTCCTTATCACCGTTCGCTACGATGGAAGTGCATATTGCGGCTATCAGGTGCAGCCGAACGGACCGACCGTGCAGGCGGTGCTCAATGCGGCGGCCGAGGCCCTCTTCGGCTTCCCCTGTGATATTGTCGGCTGCAGCCGCACCGATAGCGGGGTGCACGCCGAGTGCTTCTGTGCAACCGTGGCAAAGCGGGGAGAAGCGGGGCTGCCCACGTCGGTTCCGACCGACAGAATTCCCCGTGCGCTTTGCCGTCATTTGCCTGACGACGTCGCCGTATGGTCGGCGCGCTGGGTACCTGCCGACTTCCATGCTCGATATGACGTGATTGAGAAGGAATATACCTATCGGATTTTGAACCGTCACGAGCGAGATCCCTTTCTTCGAGGACGTGCTTGGCATTATCCCGTGCCGATCGGTGATACGGAATTTGATGCAATGCGGCGCGCGGCGTCCCGCTATGTGGGAGAACATGATTTTTCTGCTTTTATGGCACAGGGGTCTTCGGTATCCACAACCGTTCGCACCGTCAGATACGCCGGGATCGAACGCGAGGGAGATTGCCTCGTGTTCCGCGTCTCGGCTGATGGATTTCTCTATAATATGGTGCGGATCATGGTCGGGACGCTGATTGCGGTGGCAGAAGGCAAGATTTTGCCCGAAGAAATTGACGCAATTCTCGCGTCGGGCGACCGTTCCCGTGCGGGGATTACCGCACCGCCGGATGGGCTTTACCTGTCCCGCGTCGTATATTCCCCCGAATTCTGCATATAACGTAAAGGAGGTGCCGCAGTGGCTGAAAAAAATATGCGGCAGACAGTGCCGACCGTTCCGCTGCCCGTGGACGTGGATCGGACGCCGCCGCGAAACGCCTATTATGATAAAGTTGCCGCACGGTGCCGAACGGCAAAATATCTGACCCTTTTTTTGCTCATTGTTGTAATTCTGGGCGGTTTTTTCATGGGATCGGGCAGCGTGACCTATGCCAACTTCGTTTATCTTCTGCGCGATTTTGACACCGTGCTCGGCTCGGGCGGAGAAACCGTTTCGTCGATTCATTACGGCGCGGCGGATGACCGCCAGTATCTCGTTTACCGCGACGGCCTGACGCTGGTCAGCTCCGCAGGGGTGGAATTCTATAATGTTGCGGGAAAGCGCACGCTCAATGACAATCCGGGGTATGCCGCACCTTGTGCCGATGCATCGGCGCAGTATATGCTGGTCTACGACATGGGCGGAAACTCCTATTCGCTCTATAACTCACTGACCCGGATTTATACAGAAACGCTGGATTTCCCGATCAGCGGCGGAACCGTCTCGGATTCGGGAATGTACGCCGTGATCACCCGTACACGCGAGTATACCTCAGCCGTTCTGCTTTACGGCAAAAATTCCAAATTAAAAAACCGATACCTCAAGGACAAGTACGTTATTGACGCCGCCATTTCGGATGACGGCAGTCGGATTGCCATCGTGTCGGCGGAAGCCGCGGACGGTGCATATCTGGCGGAATTTCAGCTATGCGAGCCGGGCAAGGACAGTGCGCTTGCCACGTTGTCGGTTCCGGGTGTGTTCCCTATGGCGGTTCGTTTTTTTGACGATAATTCCTTTGCTGTTCTCTGTGACAGCGCACTGTATTTTTACGGTCCGGACGGAGAATCGCGCGGGGCATATTCTTTCTCGGAGGATTTTCCCACCCGCTTCGCCCTTGACGGAAGCACGGCGGCGCTGGTTTTTCCGGCAAATGTGATTGGAACCGAAAGCCTCATTCGGGAGTTTTCCCCGATGGGGGAGCTGATCCGAGAGGTGGGATGCCGCGGAAAGGCACAGGGAATTGCCCTTTCGGATAACACCGTTTATCTGATGACCGAGCAGTACCTCTATCGCCTGCCGGAGGGCTCCGGACTTGAACGGTTGAATTATGCGGGCGGCGGCAAGGCCCTGCTCCCGGTCGGAGGAGAGGTTTTGCTCTGTACATCATCCACCGCATACCGCTATTCCCGTGACCGCTTTGCGGCCGACGGACCACATAACGAGGAGGCCGCTGACTGATATGAATTTTTTGCTTGATTTGATTCTGCTTGTTATTTTGGTTGCAACGCTGATTCGCTGTACGAGGCGCGGCTTTGTAAAATCGGTGATTCATGCGGTGTCGCTTATCGCTTCGGTTGCTGCCGCATTTGCGTTTGCTCCGCGGGTTGCCGTCTGGCTCAAGGCAAACGTTTTTTCGGCACGTGTTACCGAACGTGTGGCAGAAACCATTCGCGGACTTGCGGCAAAGGGCGGAGAGATTTTTGATCTTTCCCGTCTTTTTGAGGATATGCCTGCCGATTTTACCGCTCTGCTTGATCGCTACGGCGCGGATTCTGACGCGCTTGCCGCTTCGTTCGGCAAAATGAGTGATGCAGGCGCGGAGGCTGCCGAGCGAATGGCAGGGCTGATTGCCGAACCTGTCGTTGACGGGCTTGCAAAGGTTTCTGCCTTCATTCTGATCTTCTTGGGCACTCTTTTCGTGCTTTGGCTGGTCGGCCTTCTGCTTGGTCTGATTGTTAAGCTCCCCGTTCTGCGCACGGCAGATAAGTTTTTTGGTTTCTTGCTTGGCTTGGTCTGTGCGGCCGGACTCGGATGGGGCTTTTCGGTTGCCGCCGAGTATGTGCTTGGCTATCTCCACACCGTTGACCCCACTCTGTTTGATGCTGACGTAATCGGGCAAACCTTGCTCGTAAAATATTTCTGCGGTTTCCGTTTTTGACCGCAACCTCCTCCCCAAAGAAAGGTATTTACCATGACAATGTGTTCCAGATGTCATAAGCGCCCCGCCGTGGTGTTTGTGACCAAGCTTGAAAACGGCGAAAAAGTGACCGAAGGGATCTGCATGAGCTGTGCGCGCGAGCTCGGGATGCCGGTGGATAATATCATGAACAATATTATGGACAGAATGGGTATTTCGCGCGAGGATTTTGAAGCCATGGAGGGTGAGATGGGCAATATGCTTGCCGCCATGGGGGATTCATCCTCCGATGAGGACGGAGAAGAGGGCGGTGCTCCCGCCATCGATTTTCCGAAGCTCTTCCGTGAGGCGGGGATCTTTGGTCCTGTCGGGGGAGAAAATCTGCCCGAACAGCCTTCCCCTGCGCAGAAAAAGAAGGACAAGGCGAAGGGAAAGGAAAAGGAAGGCGAAAAGAAATACAAATTTCTTGACACCTATTGCCGCAATCTGACCCGTCAGGCCGCGGAAGGAAAGCTTGACCGCATCGTCGGGCGTGAGCGTGAGCTTGCGCGCGTGATTCAGATTCTTTGCCGCCGGCAGAAAAACAATCCCTGCCTGATCGGCGAGCCGGGTGTGGGCAAAACGGCGATTGCCGAAGCCCTTGCCCAGCGGATTGCGTTCGGACAGGTTCCTTACCGTTTGCGCGGATGCCAGGTGTATCTGGTTGATCTGACGGCGCTCGTCGCCGGAACGCAGTTCCGCGGCCAGTTCGAATCGCGAATCCTCGGCCTGCTCGGTGAGGTTCGTCAGGCGGGAAATATTATTCTCGTCATCGACGAGGTGCATAATATCGTCGGTGCGGGGGATGCCGAGGGCAGCATGAATGCCGCCAATATCCTCAAGCCCGCGCTCTCTCGCGGAGAGGTGCAGGTCATCGGTGCTACTACGCTTAACGAATACCGCAAGCACATCGAAAAGGACAGTGCACTTGAGCGGCGCTTCCAGCCGGTCACGGTGAGTGAGCCGTCGGTTGAGGAAAGCGTCGAGATGCTCGGCGGCATCAAGCATTATTACGAGGAATTCCACAACATCCGCATTCCCGAGGATGTTCTTCGCCGCGCCGTTATTCTTTCCGAGCGCTATATTACAGACCGCTATCTTCCCGACAAGGCCATTGACCTCATCGACGAGGCCTCGGCCCATCTTTCGCTGAACTCGTCTGCGCTCAACGAAAGCCGCCTTCTTCGTGACCGCCTGCTTGCGCTCAAGCACGAGCGGGAGCTGCTTGAAGCCGCCGGGGATGAGTCGGGAGAGACCGATGTAAATCTTCGCTATGAGAAAATTGCCAATATCCGCACCGATGAGCTGAAGGCAGCCGAACAGCTTCGTGCACTCGAGGCAGAGGCAGAGGCGGTTTCGCTTAGTGCCGAGGATCTCGCCGACGTCATTGAGATCTGGACGGGTATTCCCGCAACCAATATCAAGGAAAATGAATTTGAGCGGATTGATCGGCTCGAGTCCCGTCTGCGTGAGCGCATTATTGGTCAGGATGAGGCGGTATCGGCGGTTGCGCGGGCAATCAAACGAAACCGTGCCGGAATTTCGTATAAGCGCAAGCCGGTCTCCTTCATTTTTGCCGGTCCTACCGGTGTCGGCAAAACCGAACTGGTCAAGACCCTTGCATCCGACCTTTTCAATTCACCCGAGACGCTGATTCGCCTGGATATGAGCGAATTCATGGAAAAGCATTCGGTATCCCGGATCATCGGTGCGCCTCCCGGCTACGTTGGCTATGACGAAGCGGGACAGCTGACCGAAAAAATTCGCCGCCGTCCTTATTCGGTCGTTCTGTTTGATGAAATTGAAAAGGCACATCCCGATGTGCTCAATGTTCTTTTGCAGATTCTGGATGACGGCCGCATTACCGACGCACACGGAAAAACGGTCAATTTCGAAAATGCGATTTTAATTATGACCACAAACGCAGGCTCCGACCGCTCCTCGGGAACTGCGGGATTTGGGGTGAGTGAGGCGCGAACGGCGGCAGCGCAAACCGAAAAAGCACTCTCTGCCTTCCTTCGCCCCGAATTTCTCAACCGCGTGGACGAGATCATTACCTTCCGTTCACTTAACGAGGAGGACTTTGCGAAAATTGCAAAGATTATGCTGGGCGAGCTGAGTGTGGCTTTGGCAGAGAAGAATATCGTCTTCAACGCGACCGACGAAGCCGCCGCGCACATCGCCCATGCATCCTATTCGCATAAGTATGGTGCCCGTAATATGCGCCGCTATATCCAGACGCAGGTAGAGGACAAATTGGCAGAGCAGATTATTGCCGATTATAAACGAACCATCAGCGCAGCCTCCCTCACCGTAGAGGACGGCGTGCTGTGTGTGAGATGTATTTGATATGACAGAGAAGTGGTATTCGGGCACAGTGGATGCGATTGCGGATACCTTTGGGACGAATACGGCCGCGGGGTTATCCCCCAAGGCCGCCCGTGCCAGACGCCGTAAGGAGGGGGACAACGACGTTTTTGCCGTTCCTCACGTTTCCCCTCTGACTTACGTTGCCTACGTTTGCTCCGACGTATCCATGCTCCTTTTGATTTTGACCGCCGTGCTTGCCGCAATCTGGGGGCACGGCGTGTCCGGCGCGGCGATTTTCGGCATCATTGCTCTGCATTCCGCCGCGGCGATTTATACATATGTGAAATCCCGCCGCGTGCTTGAATCGATGGCGGTCTGCACCATGCCCCGTGTCCGTGTTCTGCGGGGCGGGCGCGTATATGCGGTGGACGCGCGAATGCTTGTGCGCGGGGACGTCATTTTGCTCCGGCCGGGCGACGTTATCCCCTGTGACGCGCGCCTTTGCTCCTCTCGGGCACTTTCGGTGCTTCAGTACAGCGGAAGGATGGGCGGCAAGCCCCAGCGCGGCAGAGTGGAGAAGGATGCTGAATCCGGCTTCCCTGATTCCGCATCGCCGTCCCTTTCCGAGATGAAAAACATGGTATTTGCCGGATCTGTCGTACTCTCGGGTGAGGGTCGTGCCATTGCGGTTGAGATGGGAACCAACACCTTCATGGTGTCCGCCGAAGGAAAGATACCGCTCGCCGCCGCACGGGACAAAATGACGGCGCTTGAATCACTCAGCAAGCACTGCGGCCGTTCGGCACTGGTTATGCTGCTTTTTATTCTGCCGCTTACCGTGCTGGGTATCCTCATTCCCGATTCTCCGCTCAATCTGCTTGATTATTTTCTGCTTGCCTTGTCTCTTGCCGTATCCTCCATGAGTGAGCTTACTGCCGCCATCGGATACGTTATCGTTGCCTCCGGACTGCTTCGTTCGGCGCGCGGAAATGCATATACCCGCGCCGCGGCAAGTGAGGATACCGCGATCATTCCGCACGCGGAGGATTTATCCGCTCTTGCCCGGACCGATACGCTCGTGCTTTTTGATCACCTTGCGCTGACCGAAGGAAAGACCGTGCTTCTCGCCGCGCATTACGGCAGAGAACGGCTTTCTCTTGACGGAGCGGAAGCCACGATGCGCAGGCTGCTCGAGACTGCACTGATCACAGCGGGCTTGCCCGGCGGTGCGTCTCTTGCCGGTGATGCGGAAGAAGATTCTTCCGTGAAGGCATTGCTTGAATTTGCCGGGGCACAAGGGGTATCGGCAGATGCTCTGCGTCAAACGGTACGTCTGATTGCGTTCTCGGGCGCCGATGCGGTAAATCCCTTTTCATGCGCATTGATCCGGGAAGAGAATGCACCGATTGCGCTTTGCTCCGGGGATGCCGCTTCACTTCTTTCCCGGTGTACGCGAATTGTCGACGCGTCAGCGATTGGCGGATCATCCCGTTTGTCGGATGAAGAAAAGAATAAAATTCTGACCGAATGCGCAGCCGAAACGGCGTCGGGCGGATATGCGATCGCTTACGCCCGCAGAAGCAGCCCTTATAATACGCTGCAGCGAATGTCGGCGCTTATGGAAGAAATGACCCTTGTCGGAATTCTCGTTTTCGGCGATCCGATCAGTCCGCTCATTCCGGTGGCGATCGGCGAGCTGGCCGATGCCGGGGTCAGAACCATCCTGATGGCTGACCGTCCGACGGGCGTCGGGGGCGCGGAAGCCTTTGCCCGTGCCGCAGGAATTCAAAAAAACGGCATAGTTTGCCGCGCACCTGAACCGATTTCGGATGATGCTGAGCTTTGTATCGGCTATTCGGGGGAAGAGCGGCTGGCTTATATAGAACGGCTTCGTTCGTCCGGACACACGGTGATCGGGCTCGGATCGGATGTCCGGCATATGCGGGATCTGCAGAGCTGTACGGTTTCGGCAACCTGCAGCCCCGTTTCTCCGAGCGACCGCCGCGAAAATCGGCTGCTTGATTCGCTCGATCCCACTGCGGAAAACTATTACGGTGCCGAGGTGCTGAAACGAACGGCGGGGCTTCTCATCCGTCGTCCGGGGAAAACAGGGGGCGGTATAGCGGCGGTTTTGCGTGCAATCCGAAACGCACGCCGCATAGAAATCAATCTTGCGGCCGCTCTGCGCTGTCTGCTTTCCGCGCAGACCGTGCGGGTATTTCTGCTTGTCCTTCTTCTCCTTCTGCGTATCCCTGCGCTGAGTGCACTTCAGCTTCTGATCAGCGGTCTTGTGCTTGATTTCGGCACGTTGATTGTGTGTGCCTTTGACCGCGGTCCGAGCAAAGGCGTGCTCCCGTCCGATTTCTTTTCCCGTCCATTCCGCGCCTGCCTGCCATACGTCCTGCTTGGCGTCTTCTGCGGCGCGGGAAATGCGGCGATTGCTTTTCTGCTCCGCCATCTTGGCATTCTCGTCGGTATGGGGCAGATTTCGGCATTTGTTTTTCTTTCGCTTGTTCTGACGCAGACGGTGCTCTTTTTCGTTTGCCGTCCCGATACTGCACACTTTGGCGGATCGCGCATCGGTCTCCTGTGGCCAATCTGTATGCTTTTCTTTGTTGTCATTTGCTGTCTTTCTCCCGCCGCCTCTGTCGCGCTTGGCATGGAGCTGCTGCCGTCGTATGCAGGCTTTAGCCTCCTTGCTTCCCCGATCCTCGCCGCCATCGGCGGCGCACTGATTCGGGTGTTTACTTCCGAAGAGGAGGATAGAGATGCAGACGATTTCGCATAATATTCCGCCCGTCTGGAATCATCAGTCCCGCGTTCTCGTGCTCGGCTCCTTTCCTTCGCCCAAGTCACGCGAAACGGCTTTTTTCTACGGGCATCCGCAAAACCGTTTCTGGCGAGTACTTGCGGCTGTATGGGAGGAGCAGGTGCCCGTGACGCAGGAGGAGAAAATTGCTTTCCTGCTCGGACATCATATTGCCGTTTGGGACGTTGTTGCGTCATGTACGATTGTGGGCGCCTCGGACAGTACCATACGGGATGCACGTCCGAATGATCTTTCCCCGATTCTGCGCGGGGCACCGATCGGGGCGATTTGTACCACCGGCGCAAAGGCCAACCTGCTCTATCGCCGCCTGATCGAGCCGCAAACGGGGATCGCGGCACTTCCGCTTCCGTCAAGCAGTCCCGCCAACGCGGCAATGTCCTTATCCGCACTCATCGAAGCATACCGGGTTCTGCGGGAGCTTGCCGAAATAAAATAGCATAAAAGCAAGGTGCTGCATCATTGATGCAGCACCTTGCTTTTATGCTTGAATCGGTTGACAAATCCAGGATGCGCAGTCTGACGACCGAAGCGCCTCTGCAGCGCGTGCG
>JAZNCR010000066.1:0-2385 GCA_045587605.1 Eubacteriales bacterium | reverse complement strand
CATCACACAACTCCTTGGCTCACAGAACGACATGGCTACGATCCGACTTTATTCTTTGGCAAATAATTAGGATAAGCGAAGAGAAACCGAGCGAGCAATCTCTTGATTTCGATTCAAAAAAACCACTCGGATATTGTGTCCGAGGAAAGAGCCCGAACTTCGGTTCGGGCTCTTTTGGTTGTTAGTGGTAACAATACAAAAAAGAGGTGCCGCACGGAAGGTGCGGCACCAAAATTTGTTTTACGGAATATCGTGGAGAACGTGCTCGGGGCGTTTTTCCAATACTTCGGGGGATTGGATGAGATGCTTGAGCATCTTCAGGGCGGAGGCGTAGTAATAACCGTCGCAGATGCGTTCGTCGGTTACGGCCTTGATGTCGATGAAGCGGCGGCGGTGGACGATGCCGTCACGGTCGACCGAGTTGACGGTATATTTCGTACCGTAGGACAGGAAAACGGGGAGATTACCGAAATCATAGATATGGTGGTAGATCGGCTTGATACCGAGCGAGCCCATGCTGGTAATAATCATCGAGCCGTGGAAGGGGCTGACGTCGGTCAGGAAACGGGGGAGAAGTCCCCAATAATCGAGGCAGAACAAAAGCCAGACGATAAAGCGAAGTATAAAGCCGGGGAAGGAGATCAGAATCTTTGCTACCGTATCGAAGAGGGTTTCGCCCTCTACCTTGGTCGCCTCTTCCACCGTGCGGTTGAAAATTTCGTAAACCTCGTCAATGGTCGCGTCGGCAGGGAAAACGACCTTGATCATGGTGTCCCTTCCTTCCAGCGACATCTCCTTTTTGACGGCCATGACAATTTCGATATTATTGCGTGCAAAAATCTTCTGTCCGCTGACAAAACGGTTAACACCGGGACGCTGGGAGATCATGCGGACGTAGGCGGCGAGGATAATATGCAGAAGGCTGAAGTTTGTCTTACCTTCCTTGACCTTGGCGCGGACCAGCTTGCAGGCCTCGGTAATATCAAAGTTGTCCGCAAAGGTATTTTGTGCGTCAGAGCGCCGTTTCATAATATAGGGCATGACGCGCTGCATGGGGGGCAGTGTCCGCACACGGCGTCCGTCTTTACGGTCACCGAAGCGTCGCTTGATTTTTTTCTGCGTTTTGCTCATGCTGTCACCTCGTCTGTTTTTTTGAACATAACCATTCATAGGATAAACTGCTCTTATTATAGAGGAAAAAAAGAAAAAAATCAAGAGAAAAAGCGAAAAATGCACAAAAAAGTCGAATTGACAATTGATTTTATTTGTGTTAAACTATATATATCACGAGAATCATACAGATTAAACAACAAGAAGGGAAAAAGAATGAAATATTCACGCACATTTCTGCGCCTGTTGGCGCTGATGCTGGCAGCGGTATTCGCGCTTGGCGGATGCGGCGTGCTTGGCGAACTGGTTGAGCCGTACGAATCGGAGTTGGGTGAGCTTGGCGATGCTTTGCTTGATCAGCTTCTTGAGACACCTCCCGAAACGACCGACGGAGCGGCAACAGACACGCAAACCGCATCCGCTGTCTCCACTCAGCCGACCGCGTCGATTGATCGGGACGGCTCGTATACCGGCCGCGATGAGGTTGCGTTGTATTTGCGCACCTATGGGGAGCTTCCGCCCAACTTTATCACCAAAGAAGAGGCAAGAGCGCTTGGCTGGGACAGCAGTCGGGGCAATTTACAGGACGTTGCGCCCGGAAAGAGCATCGGCGGAGACTATTTCGGCAATTACGAGGGTATTCTGCCGAAAAAGAGCGGACGGCAGTATTACGAGTGCGACATTGACTACACCGGCGGACACCGGAATGCCAAGCGGATCGTCTACTCCAACGACGGTCTGATCTTCTACACCGACGACCATTACGAAAGCTTTACCGAACTGACTTAACGGAGGAAGAAAGATGCCCGAGATCAAGATCAAATATCATCATCCCGCACTTGAGCGGATCGAACGCATGGCCGTCGGCGATTGGATCGATCTGCGTGCCGCCGAGGACGTTACCCTGCGTGCCGGGGAATTCCGGATCATTTCGCTCGGCGTTTCTATGCGTCTGCCCGACGGCTACGAGGCACATTTGCTGCCCCGCAGCTCAACCTTCAAAAAATGGGGGATCATTCAGGTCAACCATATGGGGATCATCGACAACAGCTATTCGGGTGACGGAGACGTTTGGGGCATGGCGGTGCTTGCGATGCGGGATACCGAGATCCACTTAAACGACCGCATCTGCCAGTTCCGCATCATGGAGCGGATGCCCGAGGTCACCTTCCTTGAGGTCGAACATCTCGAGGGCCCCGACCGCGGCGGATTTGGCAGCACGGGAACGAAATAACGGAAAAAGAAGGTCCGACCAAATTGTCGGACCTTCTTTTT
>JAZNCR010000065.1:0-6091 GCA_045587605.1 Eubacteriales bacterium | reverse complement strand
CGGATGGCAGAGGGAGACGAGGAGGCGAAGAATGAGCTGGTTGAGGCCAACCTTCGTCTGGTTGTATCGATTGCCAAGCGTTACGTCGGCAAGGGAATGTTCTTCCTTGATCTGATTCAGGAGGGCAACCTCGGTCTGATGAAGGCGGTGGACAAGTTCGATTACCGCAAGGGATATAAGTTCTCGACCTATGCAACCTGGTGGATCCGTCAGGCGATCACCCGTGCGATTGCCGACCAGGCGCGCACCATCCGGATTCCCGTGCACATGGTAGAAACCATTCATAAGGTTTCGCGCTATTCGCGTCAGCTTCTGCAGGAGCTCCGTCATGAGGCTTCTGCGGAGGAAATCGGCGAAAAGATGGGTATGAGTGCCGACAAGGTCCGCGAGATCATGAAGATCGCACAGGATCCCGTTTCGCTCGAGACGCCGATCGGCGAGGAGGAGGACAGCCATCTCGGTGATTTCATTCCCGACGACGATTCTCCCGCACCTGCTGAGGCTGCTTATTACACCCTGCTGCGCGAGCAGCTCAACGAGGTCCTGCACACGCTGACCCCCCGTGAGGAGCACGTGCTGGAGCTTCGGTTTGGTCTGGATGACGGTCGGACGCGTACCCTTGAGGAGGTTGGACGCGAGTTCAATATCACGCGTGAGCGTATCCGTCAGATCGAGGCAAAGGCCCTGCGCAAGCTGCGTCATCCGAGCCGCTCGAAGCGCCTGCGCGACTACTTGGATTGATTTCTTCTGCACCAAAAATTGTTGAATACAGACGAAAGAATTGCTTGACTTTTGGCTGACTTGACGGCGATTTTGACGTTTTGTCTAATAACCGACATCAGATGTTGGTGCAATTGACAGTTCCTTTTCCTTCTTTTTGATTTTTTGGATAATTATGAACGGAATTTCATGGAATTGTTTGGGTCTGTACAAAAAAATTACCTTGACAGAATAGGGAATTTCGTGTACAATAATATAGTATTAATGTAATGTCGGCGCGTGTGCGCCGCCGCAAGAGAAACAGGAGGACCAATTCATGAAAAAGAGACTGATCAGCCTTGTGCTGACCGTCGTGATGCTCTTCTCCGTCATGCTGACCGGCTGCGGCTCGAATAATAATGACGCAGAGGGAAAGATCGTTGACGAAGCATCGCGTTATGCGACCACGCTGAATATGTACCTTGTTGCCGAGAAGGGAACCACCCCCGAGGCTGCTGCTGCAGTTTTTGCAGAAATCAATAAAATTACCAAGGCAAAGTTTAAGACCCAGTTGAATATTTATTTCACGACGTCGGAAGAAGAGCACTATGCGATCATCGACGGCAAGATTAAAGAATTCGAAGAGGCAATTGCTGCGGAAGAAGCTGAGAAGAAGCGTCTGAAGGCCGAGCAGAAGGCTGCAAAGGCACGCGGCGAGACCCTGGCGACCACCGCTCCCACGCTGATGACCGAGGCCGCAACCACGGCAGAAGAAACGGTCGTCAATGAATGGGGCCTTACCGACCTGAAGTATCCCGAAGAGGGCAAGCGTCAGCTCGATATTATTTTCCTATCGGGCTATGATCGTTATATGGAATATGTCGATAACGACATGATCGAGCGTCTTAACGACGAGCTGACCAGCGGCTCGAAGAAGCTCAAGGATTACATCAACCCCGATCTGTTCAATGCGGTTACGATCAACTCGTCCGTTTATGCTGTTCCCAACAACTTCATGATGGGTGAGTACACCTATCTGCTGATCAATAAGGAGCTGGCTGCCAAGTACAGCTACGACCTGTCCGAGTTCTCCGCTTTGGTTGATACGGTCGATTTTGTTACCGACGTTGCAAAGCATGAGCCGGATGTAACGCCCGTATACGGCGTTCCGGAAATCACCAATCTGCGTTATTTCTCGCTGGACGAGAATACGCTTGAGTTTACCGATGAGCGTTCGATTATGGCTGCATACGTTTCGCCGACCGGCGGATATACTGCACCAAAGGCCGGCGGTGGTCTGCGCCTTGCTTTCAGAAATGTTTTCAGTATTTCGCAGATTGCCGATCAGATGAAGACCATCCAGCTCTTCAAGGACAGCGGCTACATCAAGGAAGGCGATGCCGCATCCGAGAAGTTTGCAGTTGCCGTAATGAAGGGCTCTGCATATCTGGAAAAGACCTACGGTGAAGAGTACGAGCTGATCGTACTGGAAAACCCGATGGTAAACGAAGAGGATATGTTCGCCGGTATGTTTGCGGTTTCGACCTACACCAAGGACCTCACCCGCAGCATGGAGATCGTTACCTATATCAATACCAATCCCGAGCTGCGCAACCTGCTGCAGTACGGTATCGAGGGTGTTAACTACACCATCGATGAAGAGACCGGAGTTCTGACCCGTCTCAACCACGATTACATGATGGATCTGCGCAAGACCGGCAACGCCTTTGTGGCACACGCCGAGGAGGGAATGCCTGCCGATATTTGGGAATACGGCAAGCAGCAGAACCTGGATGCCCGTATTGACCCGCTGTATACCTTCACCTATGTAGATACCGAGCTTGACATGGAGATGGTTAAGGAGATCGCGGCAATGGCAGATACGTATTTCCCGCAGTATGAGGCCTGCAATACGCTGGAGGAGCTGACTGCATTCCTTGATACCGCTAAGGCAGAGATTGCTGCCAACGAAACCATGACGCTTGCAACGAGTATTGCAAAATACGACAAATCGCCCAACTACATTTATAACGAGTGGTTCAATTCCATTTGGCCGCCGCTGGATTAATTCTGCGGTCAAGATTTTGAAGAGACCGGGATGGATTATCCATCCCGGTCTTTTTGCATGGAGAGGAGGAAAGATATGTGGACACATTTAATCTGGGACTTTAACGGAACGCTCTATGACGATACAGAGGCAGGTTGGAGAAGCATTAATACCCTGCTCGAATCCAGAGGTCTTCCTTTACTCGGCTCTCTTGGCGAGTACCGTGCAAATTTTGGTTTTCCCATTGAAACGTATTACCGCGCGCTGGGATTTGACGTTGACGGAGAGGGCTTTGACGTGCTTGCGCACGATTGGCTTGCGGAATATTTGCGGCAGAGTCAAACGGCGGGAGTGCGTGAAGGTGTTCTCCCTGTCCTCCGTGCATTTGCTCACCGCGGTGTACCGCAGATGATACTTTCTGCATCCGAGATCGGCATGCTTTCCCGACAGCTGACCGATCTTGGAATTGCGGATTATTTTGAGGCGGTGCTTGGACTTGGCGATATATATGCCCGAAGCAAGGTAGACATTGCACGGCAGTGGAAGCACCGCAACCCGGAGGCGAATCCCCTCTTTATCGGGGATACGCTTCACGATGCGGAGACGGCGGCGGAAATCGGTGCGGACTGCGTGCTGGTATGCGGCGGACATCAGTCAAAGGAGCGATTGCTGACTGCGGGAGTTCCCGTGATCGACACGTTGGAGGAAATTTTGCTTCTTCCGGGAATTGCCCGATAAACGTGAAAAATCGAAAGGGAGGGAAAGGGATGATTCTGATCATTGCCGAGAAGCCGAGCCTGGCACGCAATATTGTTGCGGGAATCGGCGAAATGCGCAAAGCAAGCGGTTATTATGAGAACGAAGAATATTTGGTTACCTGGGCCTTCGGTCATCTCTTTGCGCTCTGTGATATTGAAACCTATCAGCCATCCCCTGACGGCTCCGGGCGTTGGTCGATGGCCAATATCCCGTGTTTCCCGCAAAAATATCAGTTTGAGCTTCGCCGCGGTACGGATAAGCAGGTCGATCCCGGTGTTGTTCGCCAGTTTGACGTCATTCGCGGGCTTTGCCACCGTCCCGACGTGGACACAATCGTCAACGCAGGAGACGCCGACCGAGAGGGAGAGATCATCGTCCGCCTCTGCGTCAGACAGGCAGAGGCGGAGGAAAAGCGGCAAATGCGCCTTTGGCTGCCCGACCAGACACCGCAGACCGTGCGTGCGGCGTTAGCAGACCTGAGACCCGCCGCAGAATGTGACAATCTGGCAAACGAGGGATATGCCCGCACGCTGATTGACTGGCTGTACGGGGTAAATCTGACGCGCTACGCGACGCTCAAGACGGGACGTCTTCTTCGCGTCGGACGCGTGATCGTGCCGATCGTGAAGGCGATATACGACCGTGATATGGCGATCCGTAATTTCAAGCCGGAGCCGTACTATGCGCCCGTGAGCCGAGCCGAAACGGCAGGTGAGCAGGTTGAGCTGACGAGTAAGAAGCGGTTTGGTGCCGACGAACAAGCCGCCGCCGAGGCACTCTGCCGACAGTACAATGAAGCCGGTGCCGTGGTGACCGCGGTCAAACGCCGAAAGACGACTATGTCACCGGGCAAGCTGTATTCGCTTTCCACCCTGCAGAATGCCTTGTCCCGGGCGTATAAGATGTCGATGGATAAAAGCCTTGAAATTGTCCAGCGTCTCTACGAACGGGGATACCTGACCTATCCCAGAACCAACTCGGAGTATCTTGCGACGGCCGAGAAGGATAAAATCAAAGAGATTCTGGGCGGCGTGAAGCGGTTGGGATACCCGGTCGCCTTTCGCGATGACAAGTCGGTGTTTGACGACAGCAAAATTGAGTCTCACTCCGCCTTGACACCGACCTATAAGATTCCCGATAAAAGTAAGCTGACCGATGAGGAAGCGCAGGTGTACGGAACGGTGATGCGCCGTTTCGTTGCGGTTTTCTGCGCTGAGGCGTGTCGGGTGGAGAAGACTGAGATTACCATCGACGTCGGCGGATTTGAGCAGTTCGTTCTTAAGGGAACGGTTATTCTTGAGCCCGGTTGGACGAAATACGATGCGTCGGGGAAAAAGGATAAAATTCTGCCCAAGCTGAATCGGGGAGATACGGTTAATGTTGAATTTGTACCGGTCGAAAAAGAAACGAGTCCCCCGAAGCATTACACCATCGAAACGCTCAACAATTATTTGAAAAACCCCTTCCGCGAGGATAAGGCGGCACTCGATAAAGCGGCTGAGGCACGGGAGGAGAGCGAGGGTGAGGATGAGGCTGACGATACGGCCGAATACCGTGCGATTTTTGAGGGACTTGAGCTGGGGACCGAGGCAACCCGAACCGGAATTATTGAAAATGCGATCAAGAGTGCGTATATTGCACTCAAGAAAGACGTTTACAGCATTCTGCCCGGCGGAGAGTTCTTGATCGAATCGCTCTCGCGCATGGGGATTTCCATGGACAAATACAAGACGGTTGAGCTTGGGCGTGCGCTTAAGCGTATATACCGGGGTGAATGGTCAATCAAAGCCGGACTTCGTCTGGCCGAGCAGGAGATCTCGGCGGTGTTCTCGCGGGAAGCGGCGCCGCTCGAAACCGATACCGATGACGGCGTCGTCGGAGATGCGGCAGGGAAGTGCCCGCTCTGCGGCGGCGAGGTGCGGCGAACAAAATTCGGTTACGGCTGCGCGGGATATACCGACGGCTGTAAGTTCGGCTTTGGCAACGTCATCTGCGGACGAACGATTTCGCTTGCTAACGCAAGGATGCTGCTGGAGACGGGGCGGACGAGCAAAATTACGGGATTCGTCAGCAAGAACGGGAAATTGTTTGACGCCGCCCTCATTCTGCGTGACGGACGCGCGGTTTTTGATTTCGCCCAGCGGCCAAACGAGCCGCAGGTGCCGGCTTCAGACGGGGAAGGATAAACGGCATTTGAAAGTACCTTTGTTTCCGTGCGAGACGCAAACGCATCACAGGATAAGCCTCGCCCTTTGGGAGAGGTGGCACGGCGTAAGCCGTGAAGTCGCCTGCGGTGTTTGCGTCCACCCTCAGAGGGGGAGCCTTAAAAGTGGCAATCAAGATATACCTTTGTTTCCACACGAAACACACATACCAAGGCTCCCTTGTGCAAAGGGAGCTGTCACCGAAGGTGACTGAGGGATTGTAAACGAAACGGTTAGCAGTGCACATAATTTTTACGTTACAGCGCTGTATTAGGCTGGTAACAATCCCCCCGTCACGGCCTACGCCGTGCCACCTCCCTTTGCACAAGGGAGGCTTGAATAAGACATAGGTTTGCAGTTTGCACAAAGGTATACTTTAGTT
>JAZNCR010000064.1:0-2810 GCA_045587605.1 Eubacteriales bacterium | reverse complement strand
TCGTTGCCCGAGTAGATGTCAAGATCGTCACCGCATTCGGCGGCAAGCTCTGCAATGGCGCTGATGCTTCCGCAGGCCTCCTTGACGGCCACAATGCGTTCATGTCGGGCAAGCTCCTTGTATACCGACAACGGCAGGTTGACGCCGGTACGCGAGGGAACGTTATACAGAATGATCGGCTTGTCGGTGGCTTCTGCCGTCTCAAGGAAATTTTTGATCAAGCCCTTGGGGGTTGCCTTGTTGTAGTAAGGCGTGACGAGAAGAAGGGCATCAGCCCCTGCCTCGCAGGCGGCGCGGGAGAGCTCGATGCCATATGCGGTATCATTGGAGCCGGTACCGGCAATGACGGGAACGCGCCCGGCAACCGTTTCCACTGCGTGCGCGATCAGTTCGGTGTGTTCCTCGTGTGTCAAGGTTGCGGCTTCACCCGTCGTGCCGGCAACCACGATGGCATCGGTGCCGCGCGCAATCTGATCCTCCAGAACACGGTCAAAGGCAGGATAATCGATCAGGCCGTTTTTGAAGGGGGTAATCACGGCGACGGCTGCGCCGGTAAAAATGGTAGGTTTTGTCATGGACATAGCGGAATTTCCTTTCAGATAGGTAAAGAATTTGCCGTTTGGCGGGCGGAAAAACGGCAAAACCGCAGAAAAAATAAAAAACTGGTTGAAAACCAGCTGTACTTGTAATATAATAGTTATGCACAGCGGCCAAGTCAGGCACGCCGGCGACCGCATTACCAATACAGATAGCTCTCCATCAAATGAATTGACGACAGTCCGTCAGTTCTTCACCGAACGAACCAGCGGACGCCCCGCTGCAGGGAGACCACTTCGGCGGTCTGCGCTCACGCATGCCCTCAAGCGGCCGCAGCGGCCTCGGACGTGCGCAGTCACAACCCGCGCCTCTATCAACAGGATATGTGTCGCACCCGGGAAGGGTACTTGATTTATACCTCATCTTATCACAAACCATGCCGCTTGTCAACTCTTTTTTTATATTTGCCCGAATATTTTACATTTTCCCGATTGGAGTAACCGATATGCAGCCCATTATCAACGAAAAGCCGCAAACTGACCTCAAGACTTCCGATTTTTTCTACGAGCTTCCGCCCGAGCTGATTGCCCAGCATCCGGCCGCGCGTCGGGACGAGTCCCGCCTTCTGGTGGTTGACCGAACGTCGGGCGAGCTTAGCCATAAACGCTTTTACGACATTCTTGACTATCTTAATCCGGGGGACACGCTGGTGGTCAATGACTCGAAGGTCATTCCCGCGCGGCTTTACGGGCACGCCGAAGGGCGTCCCGAGGCGGCCATTGAATTGCTTTTGCTCCGTGCGCGCGGGCTTGACCGCTGGGAAACCCTCGTGCGCCCCGGCAAGCGTGCGAGAGTGGGGATGCGGATGTGCTTCGGCGGGGGGATCCTGACGGCTGAGGTGGAGGAAATCGTTGAGGAAGGGAACCGCATCGTTCGCTTTGACTACGACCGCACGAAATATGCCACCGTCTATGAAATTCTTCATGAGATCGGGCTGATGCCCCTGCCGCCCTAT
This sequence comes from Eubacteriales bacterium, assembly GCA_045587605.1. Taxonomy (GTDB): domain Bacteria; phylum Bacillota; class Clostridia; order Oscillospirales; family CAG-272; genus SIG693. The sequence goes on along the minus strand of JAZNCR010000064.1, from coordinate 1,258 downwards.
ATTACCGAGCAGCTGGGGGATAATTCCCGTTATCAGACGGTTTACGCCCGCGAAGAGGGCTCGGCCGCCGCACCGACCGCCGGACTGCATTTTACGCCCGAGCTGCTTGAGAAAATCCGGGCAAAAGGGATCGCTGTCGTTCCCGTCATGCTTCACGTTGGTCTTGGTACCTTCCGCCCTGTCAAGGCGGATCGGGTGGACGAGCATATTATGCATACCGAATATTTCAGCGTCAGCGAGGAGAGTGCGCGGCTGATTAACGAGCGCCGTGCGGCGGGCGGCCGCGTAATTGCCGTCGGGACGACGTCCTGCCGGACGCTGGAGAGCGTTGCGGACGAGGACGGAACCGTCCGCGCCATGTCGGGTGACACGGGGATATTTATTTTCCCCGGTTACCGCTTCCGTGCGGTTGACGCGCTGATCACCAATTTCCACCTGCCCGAGAGCACGCTCCTGATGCTTGTTTCGGCATTTTATACGCGAGAGAATATGCTTTCGGTCTACCGTACTGCGGTGGAAGAAAAATACCGCTTCTTCTCCTTTGGCGACGCCTGCTATATATTTTGACTAAAAAATGGGATATAATAAATGGTAATTATGCAAAATTACCAATCGGTAAAATCGAATAGCCAATCGGTAATTCTTTCGGCAACAATAGAAATAAATCAAAAAATCTTTCCGAAATCCATTGACAAAATAGGATAAATCCTATACAATATAAGTGTAGGATGAAACATTCCATTTCTACGGAGAATAATCAATGAATGAGATCAAAATCAGGTATTCAAAGGACGCACTGAAATTTTTATCAAAATTGGATAAAAAATCGGTTGGCAGAATCCGTGATGCTATTGCGGGGCTGACCTATAATCCACCTGTCGGAGATATAAAAACAATGCAGGGGTACAATGACGGACGTAAACGACTCCGTGTTGGCTCGTGGAGAATTATCTACCGACACAAAAACGAACAAACGGTTGAGATCATCCTCGTGATTGATATTGGCAATCGCGGAGATATATACAAATAAGGAGGTATCTTTTATGTCAAGTATTGCAATTGAAGCTGCACGCTTAATGGATGCTCTGCCTGAAGCAGACAAGGCGTTTGCTTATGAGTTTATCAAAAAGTTGGTTCTTGCCTGGGATCCCGATTTTACCAAGGTTACTGCCGAGGAAGCAAAGAGAATAGAGGATGCGGAAAACAGCGGTTACATTGATGCGGACGAAATTGATTGGGAGAGCATTGGAACCGATGA
>JAZNCR010000063.1:0-8527 GCA_045587605.1 Eubacteriales bacterium | reverse complement strand
GGCAAGTCAAGCAAGATCGAACACGATGAGGATGAGCACTGGACGGTCTGCGGCGACGGATGCGATAAACGACTGAACTCGGAGTTGCATACCTTCGGTAAAGGTGAGATCACAAAAGAAGCAACGACGAAGGCGGACGGTGTGATGACGTTTGCCTGCACGGTCTGCAGTTTTGAAAAAGAAGAAGCCGTTCCCAAGCTGACTGCTGGACATACGCACGAATATACGGATGTCGTAACACAACCGACGTGTGAATCGGGCGGATATACAACGCATATCTGCGAATGCGGACACACATATATGGATAATCAGACGTCAGCGGTGAAGCACGATTATCGGCCCAGATATACCGATACGGAGCACTGGACTGAATGTACCTTCTGTAATGAAGCCACGGATAAGACTGCACACAAGCTCGGTGAATGGAAAACGACCGTGAAGGCAGGCTATACCTTTGCGGGTGAGAAACAGCGCGCGTGCAAGATTTGCGAATATACAGTATGTGAAACTATTCCCGTTTTGATCGTGCCGGAAAACAAATATGTGGTAATCATTCCGGATTACCCGATAACAGATGAAACACCCTCTATTGAAGTGGACGACACAAATAACGATTCCGAAACTGAGTCACCGACAGTCAGCCCCCAACCCGATTCAGGCAGTGAGTCACCGGAGTCAAAGAATCCCTCTGCGACCACTACCAAGGAGCTGTTAAGCAAAGGCACCGACAATACTGTCCCCGCACTGCCCACACTTCCTCCTACCGAAGACGGAAACATATTCGAGGGATGGGTTGATAAGACAACAGGTGAACCGGTGAAAAAAGGCGATAAGCTCACGGGAAACATAGAAATTGAGCCCGTCTGGAAGGACTGCGGTGAGGACAAGCACGCCGATGCAGACAAGGATAATCACTGCGACGAATGCGGATACATCATCGTGAAAGAAGTGAAGCCGGAGGAGACAACGGCACCTGCCGAGGATATAGCATCTGACACCGGACATGAGGATGAAAAAACACCGAAGGATACTGACGGTACACCGAGTTGGATGATTATCGTTATTTCGTGCTTCGGCGGCGTGATTGCAATATGCGGCACCCTATTGGCTGTTTTCCTGAAGAAAAAGAAATGATAAAGCATATCAACTCGGTTGAATAATTTCATATACCCTATGTCATTATCATGATGAGGCTTCTCACGGTTTGGTGAAATTGATCGCTTCGAATTTTGGCAAATTATCACGCTTTATTGAAACAAACCACACGGAATTCTTCAAAATCAGTAAAGAATTCCGTGTGGTTTCATTTTCCTATTCGGTTTGTGTTATTTCTCCGATAAGGCTATCACGCTTTATCCGCAAGGCTTTTTTCGATGATGATGCTTACCAGCCGATTTGACTACGGTGGACGATTTTTGCACCCGAGAAATAAAGCTCGAGAATAGTCTCGGCACGCGCGCCTGCCTTGGCCAAATCATACGTGCCGTACTGGCTCAGGCCTACGCCGTGTCCCCATCCCTTGCCGGCGAATACGAAATTATTCGGCGAGGCGGCGGTGATGGTTTCGATCCTCGGCTTGATCACGGTGACGATTTGCGTACCGTTGTGAACCGAGATCGCGGTGATCAGACCGGTTTCTGGATCAACGGGAGAAATGGTGGTGGATGCCTTTCCGGTCGCGACCGATTGGTCGCCGACAAGGAAATGCGCGTCTCCCGCAATATCGTATACACCGGTTGCGGTCATGACCGCGAGCGAGCTTCCGGTCTGCGCTTTTTGTGTACCGCTTCCGGTGAAGAAGGTGGCACCCTCAAGCGAGAAGGTTTCATCGGTAAAATAATCGTAAGGAGAATAGCTTCCGTCGGTGCGCGAGGGTGACTGCGTCATGCCGACGGGATTGGTAACCGTGATGCTCTGCACCTCCTCAATGCTGTAATAGAGCGTACCGCGTGCAACGCGGAAGTTTGAGGAGTTGAGACCGAGCTTGTTCTGGATACGGCCGGCAGTGTTGAAGCTGACGCTGTTGCCGTATACGTCGGTCACTGTGACCTTTTTGGCATAGACCGAGCTCGGACCCGCAAATTCGTCAATGATGACCGATGCGATGTCTCCGACAAGCTCGGTATGTCCAAGCCCGCGCAGGCGGTTTGCAAGCTCGGTGGGGGTATATTCCTTGGTCCACCAGCCGTTGCTGTACTCAGAGTAGCGCTCCCACGGGGTTTTGGCGTTTCCGACCATATCAATATCGTTCGTACCGCCCCAGGCCGTGTGCGGGGAGATCGCCTCACCGCCGTTCGAGGAGGAGAAGAAGGCGTTTACAACCTTGCCGTTATGGCTGAGCACCTCTCCCTCGGTTGAGGCAACTACGTCAATGATGGCCTGCGTGACCTTGTTCCGTCCGCGGTAGGACATACAGTGTGAGGTACAGATATCAAAGCCGTATTCCTTATAGTGTACGCCGCGGTTGGCAAGTCCGTAGGATCGGATGGCGATTGCATTGGCACGGAGAGCCTCGGTCGGCCAGGTGCTGGTAACCTCATAGGGCAGGATACCTTCAACACATCCCTCAAGGTCGACGACGTTGAAGACCGTAATGCCATTGACGGTATCGGTGTGATGGCGTCTGGCGGCAAATACGCCTTCGTAGAGGTTGTTTGCCGGAGTTTGGAGATAATTCGGATCTCCGCCGTCCTGAATTGGCGTAACGCCCATGTAATAGTCCTTGCCGCAGTCATATTCAAACGCGACGTGATGGACGGAGGGATCGATCAGCGAGACGGTCGTATCGGAGGGCTCGACAATCTCTACACCGTATCCGTAAAAGAGATGCTGAACGCGGTTAAGTGTGTTCACCGTCTGGTCATATGCGGCAAAGTCTCCGACGCGAATATAAAGAACGCCGTTGATATAGGCGGGGAAGGCATACAGTCCCGCAGCCCTGACAGCGGCGTCGATCTGCGGTACCAGGCTGAGCGTGGCGTCGAAGGTGGTGTTCGTCGACAGCTGAATGTGGTATGCACCGATTTTGGTTTGATAATATTCGTTTGTGGGAGTATAGCTGCCGTCTGCGCCGAGCGCAACGTTGGTATCAATCATGGGTGTCAGCGTGGTCTGCGGCAGGGTGAAGAAGGGGGTAAAGGAGCGGATCTGGTTGTTCGCCTGCACCGATCCCACCACGAATCCCGATGAGGATCGGATGGGATAGGCGGTCGGCGAATCACTGCCGTAAACGATACCTACCGTAACGTAAGGAATGTCGGAGGTTTCGCTGGAAAAGGCGTATTCATCGTATGCCGCATAGGCATTCATGAAGAGGATCGCAAATGCAGAATAGAGCGTACCGCCCACCATGAGTGCGGCAAGAATGATCGCGCCGATGCGGAAGAGAAGCTTTTTACGTTCCGCGCGATTTTTTTTCGTTTTAAGGTTCGACAAGTGTGTAACCTCCCTGAACCAGGAGATAAGCACCGTCTGCCGAGGTGACGTGAATACCGCGTCCGTCGTTTCCGCGCGGGATCAGCAGATGGTGATTTCTCGGAATGGCGTCGCCGTTGAGCAGCTCGGAGCCGTCGGTGACGTTGTTGAGTCCCTGAACGATTCCCTCGGTGAAGGGGGAGACTGCCTCTGCCGTGCCCGAGCGCAGAATGATGCTGCAGACCGAGGTGGCAAGCATTTTCGTGCCCGCGGTGACGTAAACGACCTCATATCCGCTTACGGAGGAGGTGGGCAGGTCGGTGGGCTCGTCCCGGGCGTCAAGCTTGGCCGAGAGATCGGCAACCTGCTTTTCCAGATTTGCAATTTTGGTTTCGTAAGCCGAAACGGTTGTCTGCATCGGAGCAAGCTTTTCGGTTATGGTCGTGATGATCGAGGGACGGAAGCTTTCTTCTGCCCATTTGAGAAGTCCGCTGTATACAACGATCGGGTCGTTTACGGTGTCGTATGCACCCGATACGGCAACGATTGCCGTAAGAAGCAGCGCGGCGACCATCACGATAGCAAGACTCATGCGAAATTTCTTGTTCATTTTTTTCTCCTTCCGACGGGGGGAGTTTTCGTAATCGCGCCAATAAAAAACAGGCGCGGCAGTAATCGTTTGAACGAATTACTATCGCGCCTATTATATCATAAAAAAGGGGAAAATTGCAAGTGTTTTGCGTGATATTTTACAAATCCCGACTTAATCTTCCAGTCTGAGCTGCTCTCCGACGGTATTTTTCGCGGCAATCGGACTTCCTGCGGCGGGAATCTTGAGTTTTCTGCAGCCCTTCGTGTCATATTTGTCCTCAAATTGATCAAGCGCTTCGACCAGCGTGACCTTTCCCTTGAGACTGATGAGCGAAACGCCGGATGCGGTTCGGGTCGTTTTGAGGGGGATCAGCGAGGATTTGATCAGGATTGCTTTGCCGGCGGAGTTGACGAGGAGCAGATCGATCGGATCGGTCGTGCAGTAAGCCGCAACGATCGGGGAAGCGGTCGAATACACACCGCTTTGCTTACGGCGCGGGGATTTGGTTTGGTATGCGGAGAGGGGAACTCTGACACCTTTTCCGTTTTCAAAGAGGAAGATGAAGTGCTCATCCTCACCGAACTCGGTTGCAAGACGCATCAGAATCGGGCGTTCTCCGTCCTCCATGCCGAGCTTAGCCGGCAGGAAATCACCCATGACCGATGCCTTGACAGGATCGAAGTCGGAGACCTTGCCGCGATAGAGCTGTGCGCGGTCGGTCAAGACAAGGAACTCGGTCTTATTGTCCGCATCGACATTGAAGATGATGCGGTCGCCTTCCTTGAGCTTTTGCTCGTCGTTGCCGCGCAGAGAGGCCTGCGTGATCTTCTTGAAATAGCCCTCACGGGTCAGCACCAAACGAACGCTGTAATTCTCAATCAGATCATCGGCATTGATTTCTTCAATTTCATCCGCATAGATCAGCTGGGTCTTGCGGGGCTGACCGTATTTTTTCTTGATCTCGCCCAGCTGTTTGACGATCAGTGCCTTCATCTTCAGCTCGTCGGCAATGGTTGCCTCAAGATCGGCAATCTCGGCCTGGAGACTTTCGATCTCCTTGATGCGGTTGAGAATATATTCGCGGTTCAGATTGCGGAGCTTGATTTCGGCAATATATTCGGCCTGGATCTCGTCAATGCGGAAGCCCGCCATCAGGTTGGGGACAACGTCCTCTTCCTTTGCCGTTTCGCGCACGATGCGGATGGCCTTGTCAATATCAAGCAGGATCTTACCGAGCCCCAGCAGAAGATGGAGCTTGTCCTTCTTCTTGTTGAGCTCATAGGTCAGCTCGCGGCGCAGGCAGACGAGACGGAACTTGATCCATTCCTCAAGAATTTCTCTGACGCCCATCTGACGCGGGACAGAATCGATGAGAATGTTGAAGTTGCATTTGAAGCTGTCCTCAAGCGGTGTCTGCTTGAAAAGCCGAGCCATCAGCTTGTCGGGATCAACACCGCGGCGCAGATCCAGCGTCAGCTTGAAGCCCGAGAGGTCAATCTCGTCGCGGAAATCGGTGACCTCCTTGAGCTTTCCTTCCTTGACCAGCTCGGTCAGCTTTTTCATGATCTGCTCAATGGTGGTCGAGTAGGGAATCTGCAGAATGTCAATACAGCCGGATGCTTTGTCATAGCTGTATCTGGCGCGAAGCTTGACCGATCCCGATCCTGTTTCATAAACCTCACGCAGTGCATCGCGGTCGTAAATCAGCTGGCCGCCGCTCGGGAAATCGGGCGCCTTGATGAGATCCATCAGCTTGTCGGTCGAGAGACGGGGATTTTTCAGCATGGCAATCGTGCCGTCACAGATCTCGGCCAGATTGAAGGAACAAATATTGGATGCCATACCGACGGCAATACCGGTGTTGGGGGTGACGAGAACGTTGGGGAAGGAGGTGGGCAGGAGAACCGGCTCCTTCATGGTACCGTCGTAGTTGTCCACCAGATCGACCGCATCCTTGTCAATGCCGCGGAAGATCTCGGCACAGAAGCCATCAAGCTTGACCTCGGTGTAACGTGGCGCGGCAAAGGCCATGTACGAGCTGTACTGCTTGCCGAACGAGCCCTTCGAGTCAACGAAGGGATGTAGGAGCGCCTCATTGCCGCGGGTCAAGCGAACCATGGTTTCATAGATTGCCATATCGCCGTGCGGATTGAGCTTCATCGTCTGTCCCACGACGTTCGCACTCTTGGTTCGAGCACCGTTCATCAGACCCATCTTATACATGGTATACAGAAGCTTGCGGTGAGACGGCTTGAAGCCGTCGATCTCGGGAATGGCACGCGAAACGATAACACTCATGACGTAGGGCATATAGTTCTTTTCAATCGTTTCGGTGATTGGCTGGGGAGTCGGCGGCGCGTGAACGATCACGTCCGCTTCGGTCTGCACTTTGCGTTTCTTCGCCATGTTTCAATCCTCTATCTTTCGTATAACCTAAATCTGTGTCAATCAGACGTCTTCCACCCGGTAGGCCGCCGCACGGAGCATACGGTTGCAGAGCGCTAGTCCCATGCCGCTGTCGTCGGGGTAATGGGCGTAGATTGCAGACGCACCAAAGGTGTCTGCATCGCGCAGTGCGGTGAAGAGATGCTGTGCCTGCTCGGCAGGGTCGTCACGATGACCGAGCACGATCAGCCGCTCGAAGGAGAGGGCGTCTGCCTCCTCCGCATATGCCAAGATTCCGCATCCCTCAGTCTGCCGTGCACGAAGGTATTCGGTCACAGCTTTGCGCTCACCCCGCACCAAGATCAGCGGCGTGGCAGGGGCATAGTGGCGGTACATCATGCCGGGGGAAAGAGGACGCTCACCGGGGGCGAGCTGTCCCGTGACCGCGGCCGCGATCTCGACCTCGCCGCAAACAGCGGAGAGCTGCTCGACCGTAATGCCGCCGGGACGAAGAAGGATCGGTCTGTCGCTGTCAATTTTCAGAATGGTGGACTCAAGCCCGATCTCACATTCACCGCCGTCAATAATCATATCCACCCGTCCCGATAAATCGTCAATTACGTGTGCCGCGCAGGTCGGTGACGGCTTGCCCGACAGATTGGCGGAGGGAGCGGCAACCGGCACACCTGCCGCCCCGATCAGCGCGCGGGCGATCGGATGGGACGGACAGCGTACCGCAACCGAATCAAGCCCTCCCGTTACTGAGTAGGGAATGGTGTCGCGTTTCGGTAAAATCAGGGTCAGCGGCCCCGGCATAAAGGCCGCGGCCAGCCGATAATATAAAGGAGAGGTTACGGCATACACCTCGGCATCCCGCGGATCGGCGACGTGAATAATGAGGGGATTGTCGGACGGACGTCCCTTCGCCGCGTAGATCTTCCGCGCGGCCGCCTCGTCGGTCGCATTGCCGCCAAGACCGTAAACCGTCTCGGTCGGAAAAACCACAAGTCCGCCCTCGCGCAGAATACGCCCGGCTTCCGCCAGTGCCGCATTCTCGGGCGAAGACATGGTTACAATTTTCGTCTTCATTTTATGTACTATCCCAAAAAAGAAATATATGAAAGTTTTTGCGGATTCTCAAGGGGCTTTTTTCGAAAAAGCCCCTTGAGCGGGGTATGGGGCGGCGCCCCATGTCCTTATCCTTCGCTTTGACTGAGCTTAGCCGCAGTATCGGCCGTAATCAGTGCGTCGATCATCCCGCCGATATTGCCGTTGAGATAATTTTCAAGCGAATAGAGCGTCACGCCGATCCGATGATCGGTTACGCGTCCTTGGGGGTAGTTGTAGGTACGGATGCGTTCGCTTCGGTCGCCCGTGCCAACCTGGCTCTTGCGTGCCGATGCAATGGCGCGATCCTGCTCAGACTGCTTCATGTCATAGAGCTTGGCACGCAGAAGCTTCATGGCCTTGTCCCGGTTTTTGAACTGACTGCGCTCATCCTGGCATTCGATTACGATACCGGTCGGCTTGTGGAGCAGACGAATGGCCGACTCGGTCTTGTTCACGTGCTGACCGCCCGCACCGCTCGATTTAATGGTTTCGATCTTGAGGTCTGCCTGGTTGATCTCGATTTCAATTTCTTCTGCCTCGGGCAGGACCGCAACCGTTACGGTCGAGGTGTGAATCCGTCCCGATGCCTCGGTCTCAGGGACACGCTGAACGCGGTGTACGCCGCTCTCGAACTTGAGGCGGGAATATGCACCGTCGCCCTCCACCATAAAGGTGACCTCCTTGAAGCCGCCAAGCTCGGTTTCGTTTGCGCTTACGATCGATGTCTTGAACCCCGCCGTCTCGGCGTACATGGTGTACATCCGATAGAGTACCGCCGCAAAAAGCGCAGCCTCATCCCCCCCCGCACCGCCGCGGATTTCCACGATAACGTTTTTGTCGTCGTTGGGGTCACGGGGCAGAAGGAGAATTTTCAGCTCCTCGGTCAGCGCCTCACATCGGTCACGGCAGGCGTAATATTCCGCCTCGGCCAGCTCCCTGATTTCAGCGTCACCGTCGTCAAGCATAATCTTCGCTTCCTCCATGCCCGTTTCTGCCGCACAGTAGGCACGGTATGCCGCGATGATG
>JAZNCR010000062.1:0-3562 GCA_045587605.1 Eubacteriales bacterium | reverse complement strand
AATGGTCGCCCCTACGGCTGAGGTTTTTGCTTCCCGTATTTGGCGGTGCGTTATCCGATACGGTATCTTGCCGCCCTTACGGGGGGAGGTCTCCTCCCGCACCGAAATCCGACATTTTTCATATACTGCGAATGGCGGGAGCTGCCGCCAAAAAATCCCACAGCAAAAATCGCACGCTGATGATTAAACTCTCCCCTTTCGTGGGAAAACTATGGACAGCGGGAGAAAAATCCCGCGAGTCCATATTGATCTTTCGCTGTGCGAAAAGGAAGGGTAACGCAGATGAGTGTTAAACGCGGAGATATTTATTACGCCGATCTCAGTCCCGTTGTCGGCTCGGAGCAGGGGGGACTTCGACCCGTTCTCATCATACAAAACGATATCGGGAACCGATACAGTCCGACCGTCATTGCGGCGGCCATCACGAGCCGCCTCAGCAAAAGCAGACTGCCCACCCACATTGACGTTTACGCCGACCGCGCGGGACTTTCCAAAAACTCGGTAATTCTGCTGGAGCAGATCCGAACCATCGACAAACGCCGCCTCAAGGAAAAAATGGGGCATCTTGACGATGACACCATGCAGACGGTCAATCAGGCCATCTCCATCAGCTTCGGGCTTGGAGACAGAGAAACTCTGCTCCACTAAACAATGTCCGCAGACGTATAACACGTCTGCGGACATTTTTCTTATTCGCTTCTCAGCGCTTCAACCGGATCCTTGCGGGCGGCCATGCGCGAGGGGATAATGCCCGCCACAAGGGTGAGCACCATGCTGATCACAACAAGTGCGGCACCGCCGGCAAACGGCAGGGTGGCATTGAGGGTATCGAGATTGGTCAGGTGATGGATAATGGCGTTGATCGGCAGGCAGAGCAGGACCGACGCACCGATACCGATGGCACCCGACATGAAGCCTACGATCAGCGTCTCGGCATTGAACACGTTCGAAATATCCCGCTTGGATGCACCGATTGCACGCAGAATACCGATCTCTCGCGTGCGCTCCAGCACCGAAATATAGGTGATGATACCGATCATAATCGAGGATACGACGAGAGAAATGCTGACGAAGGCAATGAGGAGATAAGAAACACCGCTGATAATATCGGTCACGGCACTCATCAGAAGCGCAACGTAATCGGTATATTCAATCTGATCCTCCTCGGCCACGCCGCTGTTGTATTCGGCGATCAGATCGGCAATCTTGTCCTTGTCGGAGAAGGTGGTGGCGTAGATGCTCACCGTGGAGGGGCTTGCCATATCCACATAACCGAGCAGGTCAAGATTTCCGCTGTAGGTGCCCTCCGAGTAGGTGGCAGGCATATAGGTCTCGTAGAGATAGAGGATCTGCGCCTCGCCGAGCGAGCCGTCATTCAGCGCCATCTCAAGCGCCGCTGCCTGTGCGGCCGCAGGCATTGCGCTCATCTGCGCACGAACGGCCTCTGCGTACCGAGCGGTAATTTGCTCAGCTATCGCGCTCTCCACCTGCGCAAACAGGGTTTCATCGTCCATTCCTGCAATATAGCCCTTGATCGTCTCGGCATCCACGCCCATTTCGGCGGCATACTGCCCGACGATCATCGACTCAATCGTCCCGCGATCAAGGCCCGCCATCTGCTCTGCGACCATCCCCGCAACGTATTCGTCGGTGGGTCTGCTCATCAGATCCAGATACACGCCCGCCTTGTCGGCGGCGGTGTAAGACCCGAGATGCGCGGCAATGGCGGGTTTTTTCTCCTCAAGGGTCGGCTCGGTCTCCTCACCCGTGGCAAAGGGAAGGCCGCTGATGGCATCAACCGTTTCGTCAGCCAGCTGCTCGCGGACAATTTCAAGCTCGGCTGTACGCTTGATGGCGTGCTCGGTCAGCGCAGAGGTATACCCGATCGCACCGGTCACCATCGACGCCGACGCATCGGGATTGGGGCGGGCAATGCCCACGACCTTGAGCGTAATGCCCACGTCGGAGCTGTTATAAAGATAGTCCATGCCGGCCGAGGTCTGCGACATATCCACGTAGCCGCCGTGTTCGGCATCACGGTGATAATATTCGGCGGGAAGAATCATTTTGAAGTTGGTCGCACAGAGCTCCTCATAGGTCCAGCTCAGCTGCTCGATCTCCATCGTGCCGCCGTTTATCATGGCATTCATGCTTTCGTTCATGGCATCGGACGAAATATAGCCGAGGGCATACAGCATCAAATCGGAGATGCGGTTGTTCGGATCGACGAAGAGGATTACCTCGTCGTGTGCCTCGGGCCATTTGCCGTGCAGAAGATCGTACTGCGCATATACCTGGTCGGCAAGCATCTCTCCGTTCTCACCCGGAAGAAGCTCCTCCCAGACGTCCATCTGCTCGTACATTGAGCCCATGGTCGAGAAATAGGCCGAGTAATTGCCGCCGAACATGGAGGTCATTGCGCTCTCCATCAGGCTCATGACGTCACTCTTTACGATGCCGCCATCCTCGTCACGGGTATAGATGTCAAACTTTGCATCATATCCGTAGCGCACGGTGGCAAGCGCGTTGACGGGATTCCCCTCGCTGTCCAGCCACACCTTGAAATCACGCAGGTTGTTCTTCGAGGTCTCAGTGTTAATCATCGCGTTCATCATTTCATACATGACGGTCGAGGAATACACGCGCCCCTCCTCGAATTCCTTCGCCGCACTTTCGTGCGCCGCGCCGATGCCCATCATCGAGGTCATCATCTCGGTCATATTCAGGCTCTCGGCCTCAATGGTGATCGGATAGGAGGAAAGGGTATCCTCCTGTACACGCTCGATGTAGGTGTTGATACCGGTCGAGAGTGCGAGGATGAGGGCAATGCCGATAATGCCGATCGAGCCGGCAAAGGAGGTCAGCACCGTGCGTCCCTTTTTGGTCATGAGGTTATTGAGCGACAGGGCAATGGCGGTAAAGAAGGACATGGAAACGTGCTTTGCCGCCGGATCTGCCGTCTTCTTCGGCGCTGCCGACTGCTCGGGGGTGTAGGGATTGGTATCGTCGGTGAGCCGTCCGTCGCGAATGCGCACGATACGGTTGGCGTATTCCTCGGCAAGCTCCGGGTTGTGCGTGACCATGATGATCAGCTTATCCTTTGCGATCTCGCGCAGAATCTCCATGACCTGCACGCTGGTATCGGTGTCAAGCGCACCCGTCGGCTCGTCGGCCAGCAGGATATCGGGATCGTTGACGAGGGCACGGGCAATCGCCACGCGCTGCATCTGTCCGCCCGACATCTGATTCGGCTTTTTGTGCAGCTGATCGCCAAGACCGACCTTCTCCAGCGCTTCGGCCGCGCGGCGGCGGCGTTCGGCGCGCGAGACGCCCGAGATGGTCAGCGCAAGCTCGACGTTAGCCAGCACCGTCTGGTGCGGAATCAGATTATAGCTCTGAAAAATAAAGCCGATGGAATGGTTGCGATAGGCATCCCAGTCGCGGTCGCTGTAGTGCTTGGTCGAGGTGCCGCCAATGACGAGGTCGCCCGAGGTATAGTGGTCGAGCCCGCCGATGATATTGAGCAGGGTCGTCTTTCCGCATCCCGAATGGCCGAGAATTG
>JAZNCR010000061.1:0-5595 GCA_045587605.1 Eubacteriales bacterium | reverse complement strand
TTCAAGATTACCCGTGTCGGTCAGCTCGTGGCAAACGAAGCCGCCGCCCGACTCGGCGTCCCCTTCGGCATCATCGACCTCTCGCTTGCCCCCACCCCCGCCATCGGCGATTCGGTGGCACGCATTCTTGAGGAAATGGGCCTTGAGGTAACCGGCGCGCACGGTACGACGGCCTGTCTGGCTATGCTCAACGACGCAGTCAAAAAGGGCGGCGTCATGGCGTCCTCGCACGTCGGCGGCCTCTCTGGCGCATTTATTCCCGTCTCGGAGGACGAAGGTATGATCGCCGCCGTCCGTTCGGGCGATCTGTCGCTGGAAAAGCTTGAGGCCATGACGGCAGTCTGCTCGGTTGGTCTGGATATGATTGCCGTGCCGGGCGATACCACCGAAGAGGTCATCTGCGGCATTATTGCCGACGAAATTTCCATCGGCGTTGCCAATACCAAAACCACCGCTGTCCGTGTCATCCCCGCTTACGGGATGCAGGTCGGTGACGAGGTCAGCTTCGGCGGTCTGCTCGGCTCTGCTCCCATTATGCCCGTCCGCACCGCCTCCCCCGCCCGCTTCATTCACCGCGGCGGCCGCGTTCCCGCACCGATCCACAGTCTGAAAAACTAAACCTTGGGGCTGCCGCTCGTGCGGCAGCCCCTCTTTTTCTTCTGTTTATATCCGATACTCAACCGCATCTCCAATCCGTGTAGCCCATGGCCGCCATGGCCGCATCGGTGCGCGCAAAGCGGCGGTGGGTGAGCGTGTCCGTATCATCCCAGGTCACGTCAATATGCAGGCGTCGGCCGTCAAGCTCTGCCAACACCCATCCGTGTGCCATGGTATCGCTGTGTATGTATCCTGCGTCAATCCCCGCCTCTCTGAGCAAAAGCAGATACGCCATCGCATATCCGCGGCAGACGGCGGTTCCGTCAATCAACGCACCGTAGGCGGTGTACGCTCCCTCCGTGCCGAGCGGTGCGTGATCGTCCGTCCCGTATGCCGTCACCGCCGCCAGCGCATCATGCAGAGCGTAGGCCACGGCATAATCGCTTGCACCGCGGGGGAGAACGGAGAATAAGCGTTCCACCTCCCCCGCCAGCCGCTCACGCATCCCCTCAATCTCAGCAGGCGAACAAAGATAGACGGGCAAAATCTCCCTGACACCGTTTGCATCGGCAACATAAGTAAACCGATGCGCAACCCAGAAGATTCCCGGCACGTCATCAAGCAAAGCAAAATAGACCTGCTCCGCATCTGCCCGCGGCACGGCCGACGGCAGGATAATCCGCTCCGCCCCGGCCGTCCACGCGGCAAGCAAGGTCTGCTCAAGCGGGGTATATTCCCGCACCGATGCCGCCCCGATATTACTCGGCCGCCAAAACAAAAAAAGGACCGGCAAAAGCAGCATCCACCGGCACGCACCTCTCCTTCGCATCCCTCATCCCTCCGCGATAGACTCTGCCTGTATTTTACCATGGGATTCCGCACCAAGTCAAGCGCCGGGAGACAATTCCGAAAATTACCATCCCCCCTTGTTTCGGACCAAAAAATATGATATAATAAAATCCCCTACTTTTTCCGCATAAAAGGAGAAGCCATGGAACAGATCTACACTATCCCGGTCAACGAGGCATTTGACGCAGAGGACGGATGTCCTTTCTGTGCCCTCTGGCGCAAGCTGGAGGAAAATGAGCTCGACCTGATCCTCGGTGCGTCGATGATGGAGCCGGACGTCCGCATCAAAACCAACAAGCAGGGCTTTTGCCGCACGCACTACGACATGATGTTCGTCCGCAAAAACCGGCTCGGCATGGCGCTGACCCTTGAATCGCATCTCAATGAATTGAAGCAGGATATTGCGGCGGGCGGACTTGGCGCGCTTGTCGGCGGGCCGGGCGCCAAGCCGATGAAGCGCATTGCGGCACTCGAGGAGGACTGCTATGTCTGCCGACGCATCAACTATCACTTTGATCATATGATTGAAACGGCCGTTCTGCTTTGGGAGCAGGATGAGGCCTTCCCCGCAAAGCTGAAAAAGCAGCCCTATTTCTGCCTGCCGCATTATCGCCGCCTGCTCGAATATGCGGACAAACGGCTATCCAAAAGGAAGCAGGCCGAATTCGTCCGTCAGGCCGCCGCGGTCGTTGAGGGATATTTGGACGAGCTCTCGGGCGACGTAAGCTGGTTCTGCAAAAAGTTTGATTACCGCTTCGACGAAGAGCCGTGGGGCAACGCTAAGGATGCGGTTGAGCGCGCCATCAAATTTTTGCGCAGCGATCTGCACCGGCACTGAACAAGCATAAAACATATGACGTATACCTATTTTACCCGATCGGAGGCGCAATCGTGAAAATCTGTTGTTTTACCGGCCACAGGGATATTGCCGACGATCTCCGTCCTGCACTTCGCACTCGTCTTGACGAATGTCTCTATGCCCTCATCGACGAAGGGGTCACCGTCTTCCGCGCCGGCGGGGCAAGGGGCTTTGATACCATTGCCGCCGAGCAGGTCCTCGAGATGCGCCGCCGCTTCGATTTTATCCGCCTCGATCTGATCCTCCCCTGCCACGGGCAGACCAAGGGATGGCCGGCGGATGAGCAGGCAGCCTATCGGCGCGTGATGGCCGAGGCCGATCGCGTAATCTTTCTTCAAGAAACCTACTCTCCCGGCTGTATGCATCGGCGCAATCTTCAGCTTCTTGCAGCTGCCGACGTCTGCGTCGCCTATCAGACGCACGCCGGCGGCGGAACAGCCTTCACCGTTTCCCACGCCCGCTCGGCAGGCATCCGTGTGATCAATCTGGCAAAAGAATAAGCATTTCTGCAAAAATCCATGGTTTTTTATCAAAGGCTCTCCCATAGGGCCAAGCGATTTAAGATGGCAACACCCTATAATTTTGTGCGCAGCACCCACCTGTTCACAAAATTTTAACAATTGATTTGGGATTTTGCGTTTGAGCCCCTTGCAATTTTGTCAAAAATCCTGTATAATAAAATGAAACTTTATGGTGGGCGTTTGCCCACAAAAATTTGATGTTTTATACGTTGGAGGTAACAATATTATGGTAGTAGCCGGCGATTTCAAGAATGGCGTCACGTTTGAGATGGACGGTCAGGTCCTGCAGGTCATCGAGTTCCAGCACGTCAAGCCGGGTAAGGGCGCGGCTTTCGTCCGCACCAAGCTCAAGAACGTCATCACCGGTGCGGTGATTGAGCGTACGTTCAGCCCGACCGACAAGTATGAGAATGCTTACGTCGAGCGCAAGGACATGCAGTATCTGTACAGCGATGGCGATCTGTACTACTTCATGGATATGGAGACCTATGAGCAGCTTCCGCTCAACTCCGACAAGCTGGGAGATAACTTCCGCTTTGTCAAGGAAGAGATGATGTGTAAGATTATTTCCTACAAGGGCAACGTCTTCGGCGTAGAGCCCCCCCTGTTCGTTGAGCTTGAGGTTGCTGATACCGAGCCCGGCTTCAAGGGCGATACCGCTACCGGTGCTTCCAAGCCCGCAACGCTTGAGACCGGCGCACAGATCAAGGTGCCGCTCTTCATCAACATCGGCGACAAGCTTCGCATCGATACGCGTACCGGCGAATACATCGAGCGCGCGTAACCGATAAAAATTCATTATAATTTGCATCACGGAAAGGGGTTTTTGAACATGACACTGAACGAGAAAGCCGCATATCTGAAGGGACTGGCCGAGGGCACCGCGCTTGACGCCGACAAGCCCGAAACAAAGCTCATCAACGCCATGCTCGACCTCATCGGCGAACTGACAAAGGCTGTTTCCAAGCTGGAGGAGGTTACCGACTCGCTGCATGACTACATCGAGGAGATTGACGAGGATCTGGGCGAAGTTGAAGAGTTCATCATGGATGAATTCGGCGACGACGAGGATTTTGACGACGAGGACGAAGACGAGGATGATGATTACTACGAAATCACCTGCCCGTCCTGCGGTGAAGTCATCTGCTTCGACGAAACCGTTGATCCGAGCGAACTGGTTTGTCCCGCCTGCCACGAGCACTTCGACTGCGTCTGTGACTGCGACGACTGCTGCGACTGCGAGGACTGCGAAGAGCTGGACGAGCTGGACGCCGAATAAAGATTCCTATAAGAGAAAAAGCATACCCGCCATACGGCGGGATGTCCTTAACGGAGAAAACGAAAACCGAATAGGATAAACAAAATGACAGTATGGTCGAAAGACTGTACTGTCTTTTGATTTATATATACATCTTGACACACTATGAATATGATTGCTATAATACATATGTGAAATTCACATATGTATAAGGTGGTGATATTATGAGAAAATATATCGAAGAAAACTTTTCTGAAATCTACACACACTTTAGAGAGTTTCAAGAGAACAAAGAGCACAGGCGGTACTGGGATAAATGTATGGAAGCTGTCTGCGATGAGCAACTGCTGTCACACATCGTATTTTGCAACGATGTATTTTGTATTCCACCGGTCAAGACTTTTCTGACCTATTATAAAAACGATTTTATTGTTCTGACAGGCAAAAGCAACGCCGAACTTCCTCTCTTTGTGAAAAAGAGCATTGGCGCATTTTGGGGAATGGTTTTTAAGTTTGCCTTGAAATATAAAGGGCAGAAAAGCGTATCTGTTTCTATGAACGAATATTTCAAAGTAAAAACAGCCACGTATTTTATAAAAAACGAGGAGTGATGACACATTGAGAAAGATTAACGAAAGATTTATACATGACCTAAAAAGCGGATGTTTGTCATTTTTCTTAAATCGAGTAAAGAAAAATCGTCAAAAACTGTGTCTTGAGGTTCGTGATGGATACATTAACATTTATTACAGAGGTGGCAATCTTTTAAGAATTACCCAAAAGAAAGATGGCTATCGCTTCTATTTTGATCCAAAGTATTGCTTGCACAAAAGCAACGAATCTAATTATGATCTTCTAAATTCTTTGAATCAAAACTGTATTCAGGATTATATTGAAAATTTTGATACTATGATGCTTGAGATGGAGAGTTGGCTTAAAGAACACCCCAAAGCAGAACGTGAGTTTCAGCATAAATTACTCGTATGTAATCCTCAGGTTATTGACATCGAGTACGCAACACCAAAATCAAAAACAACGGGTGTGAAGCTGAATATGCGTTTGGATATGTTAATGGTGAACAGAGACAAGCTGATTATCGTTGAGAACAAATTCGGCATCGGAGCTATTGCAGGGGATGCAGGCGTTCGGAAACACTACGAGGATATTTGTAAGTTGTTAAACACTACAGAGGTGTATGACGAACTGATACAATCGGTTGAGAACATTGCTAAGGCAAAATATGAGTTGGGACTGCTCGAAACTCCGACTGAAACCATTGATAAATCTAAAACAGAAATACTTTTTCTCTTTGCCGATTTTAATGAGGATAGTAAAACATTAGAAAATGAACTTTCAACAATAAATATCACTTGCCCGATCAATGTACTGAAAATGAGCAGTGGAGATTCGATACTTGATTTGAGTAACGTTCAAAGAATATAAAATTTTGGAGGAAATAATCGTGAAAGACTTTTTAAAAAAACTTGATAAGGAAACCTTGCTTGCTGGTG
>JAZNCR010000060.1:0-11308 GCA_045587605.1 Eubacteriales bacterium | reverse complement strand
ACGCTCGGGTAAGGCCGGCATCGTATTGATCAGCGATACGGGCACGCTCTCCGGCAACAACAGCATCATCCAAGCGCACGATTTTACCCCGGGTGTCCGATTTGGCTTTTCTGAGGTTGGTCAAGATTATAAAAAGTATCTTTCCGGCATAAAGGGCAGGCTTAACGTGTATAAGGGCAAGCTCCGTTTGTACGCGTACGTTTACAACGCCCTCTGTGAGTCGTACGATTTCTATGCCGAGGTATATGCGGCGGGAATCAATTACCACATCGTCAATGAGCCCTTACTGATTTGCTCCTACATTGCCGAGAATTTTGAGCCTGCGCCATACTAAGCGAGCACCGCATCCGCGCCCGACCTTTTTGCATTCCGAAAGCAAAGAATAACACCAAAATTACAGAAGAAAAGAGAGAGCTTAATGGCTTTGATGCCATTCGCTCTCTCTTTCTGTTTGATTGCCGGAACGTATCGCTCAGGACTAAAGTAATTCCTTCGGGGATTTCCCGTAGATGGCCTTTACAGCCTTGTAAAAGCCGGCAGAGCTTCCGAAGCCTGCCTCAAGTGCGGCGTCGAGAATATTGATGCGCATACCGTTGTTATTCTCTATGCGCAGTTTGGTAAGCGTATTTTCAATGCGTACTCTTCGAACGAAGTCGGTGAAGCTCGTGCCCATACAGGTTCGAAAGAGTCTGGAAAAATAATAGGGGGAAACATAAAAATGTGCGGCGATTTCCTTTTCGGTACAGTGCTCGGCACTGTGGGCATAGATATAATCAACGGCGTCGGTGATCAGCTTGTAATCCGAGGGCGAGTGAATGCTTGACGCGCTCGATGCCTTGTGGGCGTTTCCCGCAAATGTTGCCATCATAAGGACGATGCGGGCTTTAACGGTAACGGCGGTGTACGCATTTCCCGATTCTATATCGCGAATGATGTCATCAAAGGTTGATTTGATATATTTTGCCGCATCGGTTTCTCCTCTGATCACATCCCCTCCCCGGCCGCAGACAAACAGAATCTCCGCCAGCTCGATATTGGGATATAACAGCATCGGCATAAACCGCAAATACTCGTATGTCATGCCATTGGGATCGGTAACAAGCTGTATCTTCCGCTGCTTGCTGCCCGACATCAGCAGAATATCTCCCTTGCTTACGTGGTAGAGCTGACCGTTTATTTGCCAATCAGCACTTCCCTCGCGGATCAAGACAATTTTGAGAGAACGCTCGCGTACCGTTGCACCGGATGCACCGTACGCCCGGGTTCCCCGAGAGAAAGCGATGTTGGCCGGCATATTCGACGGATCACTTTGCCAATGCATTGCTCTTTTTTGGGACATGGTAACACCTGCCTTCAACATCACTATAGCAAAAAAGAAGATAAATGCAAAAATTTTATAAAATGTGAAGATAAAAGAATAACTTGGAATAACTTGCGATAGCTTGTATCAAAGAAGATTTCAGCAAAAAAGAAGAGATAAAACCAGTTTGGAGTAGAGGAAAAAAATATGGTAATCTTATATAATATAATTACAGCAAGTCGATTCGACATTGTTCAACATTTATTTGGGAGGATATTATGATGAAAAAAAGATTCTTTGCGTATTTGCTGCTGGTCGTCATGCTTCTGACGGCGTGCGGCGGTCCGACCGGTCAGGTCGGCGAGCAGACCGACGGTAGTGCTGATACGACTGCTCCCGCTGAGGAGACGACACCGGCCGAACCCTCAGCGCTCGACTATCTGCCGACCGGAAATTATAACAACAGAGCTGTCAACGTTCTGGTTCGAAGCGATTACAAGCATGAATTTTCCATCGCAGAGATCACCGGCGACCGCGTCGACGATGCCGTTTATAAGCGCAATCTGGAGATTGAAAAGAACCTGGGTATTCAACTGAATTATATCGACGTTGAAGGCACGTATTCCAATCGCCAAAATTATCTGAATACCATCGCGGCAAGCGTAGACGGCAATACCGGCGAGTTTGACATTTGCGCAAGTGCGGCAAACTATATGCTTACGGTTGTCGGTCACGGATATTTCCGCGACCTGATGTCCAATCCCGCGCTTGATCTGTCCCAGCCCTGGTGGTCTCAGGGCTATGTAGAGAACATGAAGGTCGCTGACACGCTTTATCTCGCGACCGGCTCTGCAGCCTTGAGTATGATTGAAAATCTTTGCGTCACCTACTTCAATAAGGGCTTGATTACCGATTTTGGTCTGGAAAATCCCTATGATCTGGTCAAGAGCGGTAAATGGACGTTTGACAAAATGATTGAAATGTCGGCGACCGTTCTTAATGATACGACCGGTGAGGGAGAGCTTACCCTGGAGGACCGTCTGGGACTATTTACCTACGGCAACATGATCAATGCGCAGATTCAGAGCTTTGGCCTCAGCTATTCGACGCGAGACAGCGAGGGCTATCTTAAGGTTTCCAACCTTGATGAGAGAATCATCAACGCTTATGAGATGATTTACAACGCCTACCACAGCAAGAATTTGTTCAGTTATACGGGATCGGGTGATACGCACGCAAAGGAGGTTGCAATGGAGGAGCGCTTTACCCAGGGTAATGTCCTCTTTACGCAGCTTTGCCTTCTGTCTGCAGAACCCCTGCGTAAGATGGATCAGGATTTCGGTATCCTGCCGATGCCCAAGCTGAATGAAGACCAGGACCGTTACTATTCCTGCTCGATGGAGAACCTGACTGTGATCGGTATTCCCACATCGGCAAGGGACGAGGAGCTTTCGGGTAAGGTGATCGAGTCGCTTGCCATCATCGGTCACGTTGACGTTGTTCCCAACTATTTTGAGATTGCGCTGAAAACGCAGACCAGCCGTGACGCCGAGTCGGCCGGAATGCTCGATTTGATTCTCGAATCCACCTGGTTTGACTTTTTCTATCTGAATTCCCCCTCGCTTGACGGCATCAACCATTTCTTCCGCCAGAATCTGAACTCGGGCAACTCGATCGTTCCTCCCTATGAGTCGAAAAAGCCGGTTCTGGAGGCAAAGCTTGAGATCCTGCTTGAGGGCTACCGTAACCTGAAAGAAGGAAATTAACCCATGAAAAAACATTACGATTTACTGATACTCGGCGCATCTGCGCTGGGTATCGGTATCGTATCCGCACACCCTGAGCTTGATACAATTTTACTTGAGGAATCGAGCAGCATCACGCGCGAATTTGCGTATGCGCTGAAGGACAAGGCTTCGTTTGAATATACCCCGAGCTCTGCCCCTGCACTTGAACTGCGTGAGGAGCTGTTGACCCGACACGTACTGAATGAAGACGGTGCTTGGGTATATGCTCTTCCGCCGATATTCGCAAACAGGCTTAAGGCGAGCAAAGCCGATGCTTATTTTGGTGCTGCACTGAAAAATATAACCGATAACGGTGACGTTTATTCGGTAGCGTTCAGTGAGTACGGGATTGAGCACAGTTTTACCGTATCGAGGATCATTGATACGACCGCTACCTTTATCTCGCGTGAATTTTTCGGCGCGGCATATCCTGAAATGGAGCAGGTCACCTTCAACTATATTGACGGTGACGGAAGGCTGCACGAATATGCCCACTCCGATGATATTGCATCTGCACGTCTCGGCGTTGCAGAAAACAAAAAGAACATTATGCGCTTGGCCTCCGAGCTTTCGTACACCCCCAAATGTGCCAAAACGGAGATCGGCGCGGCGGCTTGGGTGCCCTCTGCCGCGCGCGGCAACTGCATTGCGGCCTTTGATGACGGTGTATGTCTCGCTCTCCCCGAAGGCAAGCCTTCAACGGTAATTCCGAGAACGGTAAACGACGGCCAATATGACGTGATCGTGGTCGGTCTTGGAACGGCGGGAGCGATTGCGGCAATGACCGCCCGTGAGGAGGGTCTGCGGGTGCTCGGGCTTGAGGTCCGATATGCCGGCGGAGGTGCCAGCACGCTCGGCAGCGTTCTGCTATACTATTACGGCCACCACAGCGGCAGATATTGCAATCTGGATGATCTCGCCGCCATGCGAAACGATTCGTTTGTTAAGACCATCGGCATTGGTGCGGATCAGCGATCGGTCGAGATCGACATTTCGCTTGACGGTATCGATTGCCGCTACGGTGCGGTATTCACCGACGTCAAGCGGGACGGAAAATGTGTCAAGGGCGTTGTCTGGTATGAGGACGGTGTGCGGCACGAGGCGGATTGCACATTTGTGATCGATGCGACCGGCGAGTCTGCGGTTGCGATCAACGCAGGCTGCGAAATGCAGGGCGGACGGGAAACCGACGGTGCGTTTATTCCCTACTCCAACGTATGTATCGTTCGCCGAAACGATCATCTCAAGGGCGGCTTCATTGATGACGGACGCCTTAATCAGTATGATCCCGATTCATTCGGACCTGCAATTGTGCAATCGACCTCCTCTTACCTTCACCTGCGGGATACATACGATCATAACTATCTCGGTCCCGCACCGCTCATTGGTATGCGTGAGGGTCTCCGCATCATGGGTGAGGAAAACATCCGCTTCTCTGATTGGCTTGAGGGTGTTTACTGCCGTGAGCCGGTCTATTACGGCTGGTCGAATATCGACAATCACGGCAGAGACAATATGCTTGAATCGAGAGAATACCAGGACTGGTGTACAATCTGCGGACTTTGGGGCTGGGGGATCAGTATTCCCGTGCCGATGGGTGCGCACATCCCAAAGGGATATGACGGACTGCTTTGTGCCGGACGTAACACGTCCTGCGATCACGATATCGCAATGGGCCTTCGCATGAAGGACGATGTGCAGAAAGCGGGAGAAACCGCAGGCTTGATGGCATCCATGGCAGTCAAGGCAGGTATTCGCGCGAAGGATATTGAGGTTGATGCACTTCGCTCGCGTCTGTTCGCTTCCTGTGCGCTGAAGCCCGAGCATGAGGTGATGCGGATTGAGGAGAAGGTGTCCCAAACGATCTACGAGGGCGAGCTTTGGTGCAAGGATGATCAAAAGCTGGCCGAAGGCCTTGCAACCGATACGCCGGGATATTACATCTGGTCGGCGCGTGCACTCGGTAAGTGTGAACTGCTCACGAATCTTCTCACCTCCGAAAACGAGAAGGTGCGTGTAAATGCCGCGCTTGGGCTTGCGCTGCTTGATGTAAAGAGTGCGTGTTCCGTAGCCGTACTCTGCGAAGCGGCGATCTGCCGTGACGGATATGTAGCGCATTCGGGCAGAGGCCTCAACGTACCGCGTGCACTTGCAGCCATCAATGCCCTGGGCAGGATCGGTGCCTATGAGGCGGTTCCGGTTTTGTTCGAGCTTCTCGAGCATGAAGACTTCATCGATGATTTGAAGATCGAGCCGAAAACGGTTATCGTGGACAGAGAGGATTATTATTTCCAATACCGGGCATATATCATCAAAGCGCTGTGCGATATTGCCGAAAAAGAGCCCGACAGTGCTCGCGAGATCAAGGAGAAGCTTTCCCGCTTTGTTGAAGGAAAGCGCTTTACCAGTACGATGCTCGGTCCGGTGATTCGCGACGATCTTACGGACATCATCAATCAGATGGTAGACGGTATCGGTGCTTAATCGCATTGTGCGAGCCTTGAATTTTAGATGAATTTATGCTATAATCTTATCCGGTTAGCACCGTGTCGGAGCTAACCGGATAAAAACAATTGGAGGATAATGATGAACAATAAGCTGAGGAAGATCAAGCAATATCTGAAAATCATCGAAGAGCGGCGCCGTACCGGCAAAGTTCTCGTTACCGACATTTATTCTTGTCCCTGCGATTACAAGGTAGGGCACACACCGCCCGCTCTCGAGGAAATGACCCCCTTTGAGAACGGTGCTTCATGGGGGACGGGCGCGGATACGCACGCTTGGTTCCGCTTTACCGTAACGCCGCCTTATCCGAATACCATGCTGCGTGTTGAGACAGATCGCAACGGCTGGGATGCAGATCGGCCTCAATTTATCATTTATATCAACGGCAGATTGGTGCAGGGACTCGACACAAATCACCGCGAGCTTCCCCTTGCCGAGGGCGAGACCGTGGACGTTGCTCTGTATGCTTACACGGGACCGAAGGCTCCCTCCGTTAAGTTTTACGCGAAGCTTTTTGCCTATTCTCCCGACCTTGAGGCGCTTTACTACGATATTATATATCCGCTTGATTTGCTCGATCATCTTGACGCAGAGAGCGAGGCATATGCGCGCATAGTAGACTATCTCTGGCGTGCGGTATCCATGCTTTATTTGTACGATGTTGAATCGGATGAGTTTTTGGCATCCGCGGGCGAGGCGCACAAATTCCTTGAGGAGGAGTTTTACGGCAAATACTGCGAGGAGCAGAAGTTCACGACGATTGGTATTGGACACACGCATATCGACTGTGCGTGGAAATGGACGCTCAGGCAGACGCGCGAGAAGGTTCAGCGTTCATTCGCAACCGTTCTTGAGCTGATGCGCCGCTATCCTGATTATAAGTTCATGTCGTCGCAGGCATTCCTTTATCAGAATCTCAAGGAGGAAGCACCCGAGCTCTACCGCGAGGTGGCAGAGAGAATCAAGGAAGGCCGCTGGGAATGCGAGGGTGCAATGTGGGTTGAGGCGGATTGCAATTTGTCCTCGGGCGAGAGCCTGATCCGCCAGGTCGTGTACGGCAAGAATTTCTTCAAGGATGAATTCGGCGTTGAGAACCGCGTGCTCTGGCTCCCCGATGTGTTCGGATATACCGCTGCACTTCCGCAGATCCTTCGTAAATGCGGCGTCAATTGGTTCGTCACATCCAAAATTTCCTGGAACGATACCAACCGTATGCCGCACGATACCTTCCGCTGGCGCGGCATCGACGGTACGGAGATAAACACACATTTTATTACGGCGACCAACGACAAGGAAGGTCCGACCGACACGCGCTGCACATACGTAGGTCACACGACTTCAAAAATGGTCAGCGGTACATACCGCCGCTATACGCAGAAGAATCTGCATAACGAGGCACTTCTGACCTTCGGTTACGGCGACGGAGGCGGAGGTCCGACCCCCGAGCATCTGGAGCTTGCCAAGCGCGGTGCAAAGGGTGTACCCGGCGTGCCGAATCTCAAGATCGATTTTGCGGGCAACTATCTCAATCGGCTTGAGAAGTGCATGAATGACCGAAGAGATGTTCCGACCTGGCACGGTGAGCTCTACCTCGAGTACCACCGCGGTACATATACCACCATGGCAAGAAACAAGAAGAGCAACCGTCAGTGCGAGTTTTTGTATGCCGATGCCGAGCTTCTCGGCACAATGGCGAAGAATCTCCTCGGCGAGAGCTTCCCGCAGGCGGAGCTTCACCGAGGCTGGGAGATGATTCTCGTCAATCAGTTCCACGATATCATTCCCGGCTCATCGATCAAGGAAGTGTACGATCAAAGCGACATTGATTACGCCGAGATCAAGAGAATCGGTAACGGAATCGTCGACGGTGTTCGCGAGAGAATCGCCCGCGGTATTGATCAGGCACACGGACAGGTGGTCTTCAATCCCCATTCCTTTACGACCGACGGCTATGTCAAGGTAGACGGTAAGACCGTGCTGACCAAGGAAAAGATCCCGGCAAAGGGATATCTCGCCACGGATGCCTTCGTCTGCGATAATCACATTATCGTCGACGGCCATCAGGTCGAAACCGATCGCCTGCGCGTTAAATTTGACGACGCTTGGCAGATCGTATCGATCTACGATAAAAAGGCTTGCCGCGAGGTGCTCAAATCGGGTGCGATCGGCAACGAGCTCCGCGTCCACGCCGATTATCCCGATCGCTACGATGCATGGGAATGGCAGGCATATTCGCTTGAGGAATACAGAACGATCACTGCAGTTTCCGAGGTTGGCGTGGTAAACGACGGTGTAAGACGCGGTATCCGCATCGTTCGCCCGTACATGAATTCGACGATCACACAAACCGTATGGTTCTATGACGGACTGAGCAGGATCGACTTTGAGACGGTTGCCGATTGGCACGACCGTCATCAGATGCTCAAGGCGGCATTCCCGGTTGATATCAATTCGGATAAGGCTACCTTTGAGATACAGTTCGGAACGGTTGAACGTCCGACGCACGTGAACACCTCGTGGGATGCCGCACGCTTTGAGGTCTGCGCGCACAAATATGCCGATATTTCGGACGGCGGTTACGGTGTTGCGATCATGAACGACTGCAAGTACGGCCATGATATCCACGACGGAGTGATTCAGCTTTCGCTCCTTCGTTCGCCCACTGACCCGAATCCCGAGGCGGATCAGGGTGAGATATCCATGATTTATTCGCTGATGCCGCACGAGGATATACTTGCCAAAACGGATATTGCCAAGCAGGCGTACTATCTCAACTATCCCATGATTGCTGTAGATGCCTCGGGGGAGAAGGATCAGCTTCCGCTTTCTTACTCCGTGGTAACCACAGATGCGGAAAACGTGATCTGCGAGGTCGTAAAGCAGGGAGAGAAGTGCGAGGATACGATACTCCGACTTTACGAGTCGAAGAACAAGCGCACAAGGGCGAGTTTAACGCTCGGTATTCCGGCGCGCGAGGTCTTCCTTTGCGATATGATGGAGAACGATCTCTGCAAGCTTGAATGCACAGACGGCAAGCTTGAGCTTGACATTGGAGGCTTCGAAATTCTTACTCTCAAGGTGAAAGCATAAAAAATTTATGCGAAAGGATATACCGATGAAATTTTATATTCGTCTTTTTTCCGTTGTTGCTCTGCTCATTTGCATTTGGGGCCTGGCAGGCTGTCAAACCGAAATTCCGCAAAACCCGACGCAGACAACCGTAAGCTCCGACGTCCCCCCGACACCCGCCGGTCTCGTGCTGGTGTCGGGCGGTCAGGCGAAGGTGCAGCTTATCCGCTCCGAGGACACCTCCGACAAGGTCACGGCCGAGATTACCCGTCTGTACAAAAAGATCTATGAAGTGACGGGAGTCGAGCTGGACTATACCATCGATTTCATTCACGCGAGTAAGTCCCGCACAGAAGCTGAGGAGCGTGTGCCCGCCATCCTGGTCGGGCAGACCAATTACAGCGCGTCTGAGACCGTTCTGGCAGAAATGACCTATGGTCAGGGCGTGGCAAGGGTGGTTGGCGAGCAGCTTGTTTTAGCAGCAGTCGAGAAATCGGCAATTTCTGCGCTGATCGACGAGCTTTGCGCCTATATCGAAGAAAACGGCAGCGCCGGAGAACTGGTCATCCCTGCCGACTACAGTGTGCAGGTAGAGAGCAATAAATATATGATCGACATCCCTGTGGTGATCGGCGGTCATCTTAAGGGGAATCTTACCGACGCGGGTGACGGTGCCTATGGGCTTACGATTACCGACGTCAGCGAAGCGGAATACAACACCTACCGTACCGAATTGGACGGCTTGGGCTTGACGTGCTATTCGTCCAATGAGATTGGAGATAACCGCTTTGTCACGCTGGTAAATGACGAGATGATTTATAATTATATCTACACGCCCGTCGACAAAACGCTGCGCATCATTGTGGATGAACGGAGCAACACGGCATTGCCGCCGTTAGAGGCGCCGACCTACACCAAGGTCTGTGAAAGCGCGCTCACGCAGCTGGGCATAGAATATAACTATAAATCGCCCGACAATCCCTATTATTTCACCGACAGCAATTTCCAGAACGGAATGGGCTACATTTTTCGTTTGGAGGACGGCAGCTTTATCCTGATTGACGGCGGCTTTAACACGGACTACAATTCGCAGATGATCTGGGACACGCTGAATGCGCTCTCTGCCGACTATAAGCCGGACAAGATCACCATTGCCGCATGGATCATTACCCATGCCCACGGAGACCACTTCGGCGCGTTCAGGGCATTTATGGGCACCTATGGAGATCGGGTGCAGCTGAATTATGTGATCTATGACCTCAGCTCGACCGCGGTCTATCGCACTCTGGATAAAAATTCGGATGACCCGACGGGGGCCGCGGCGACCGATTCAATGACTACGCTGAGGGTTGCCCTGGCAACCTATGCGAAAAAGGAGAACACCATTCTCACACGTCCCGGGCAGACCATGAAGCTTGCGAATGCAGACATCGAGATCTTCTTCACGGACGAGTTTCTCCTCAACGATCCGAACGCCGTCACGGGCAACGCACTCTCCATCCACTTCCGCATTACGATTGCGGGACAGACCTTTATGTTTGCCGGTGACAGCTATACCACGACAACCGATATGGTGGTTCGTCTGTACGGCAAAGAGCTTGCCTCTGATTTTGTACAGGTCATTCACCATGGCACGACGGGCGGCACGGAGGCATATTATCAATGTGTCGACCCCATCGTCGTCCTCTGGCCGCTGGGCGAATACGACTACTTCCCTTCTTCAAGGCATCCGGATATTGGCGATCGTGACGGTCAGCTGTATGCCCGCAGCACCCATAAGCGGAATGCCTATTTCTACTCTTCGACCAGGGTGCGCGAGGTGATCCTGGCGGGACATACCACGCGGACGCTTGCACTTCCGTATGCTTACCCTGCTGAACGTGTTCTTCCTGTTCGCTCTGCCGATTGATTATCCGCTGACAGCGAAGGCTTCCGTGCCGATCATGTCGAGGGAAGGCGGATCTCGTCGGATGCCGAAGCGGTGTGAGGGCTGAAATACAATATTGAACGCAAGAGTCCCTGACAGTCCCCGCAGAGGACGCAGACTGATGCAGAAAGGAACAAATCATGGAAAAAAAGGTTACACTTACCGCACACAGAGGATGGAGAGGAAAATACCCCGAGAACACGATGCTGGGCTTCCGCAAAGCACTTGAGCTTGACATTGACTCGATCGAATTGGACGTCCATATGTCCAAGGACTATCATATCGTAATTTGTCACGACGCAAGACTTGACAGAACGACCGATACGAAGGGTGTCATCACACGCATGACGCTTGAAGAGGTACGTAAGGCTGATGCGGGCATCAAATTCGGCGAGGAGTACAAGGGCGAGAAGATTCCCACCCTTGAGGAGTTCCTTGAATTGATGAATACCCGTCCCGAGGTCAGACTTCTCCTTGAGCTCAAGGACTACCCCGAGGAGCTGGGCGATTTCGCTTACGCATCGGCAGGACATACCCTTGACATCTGCCAGAAATACGGTATGTTCGGTAAGGACAGACTTACCGTGCTCACCTTCTCCGCAGGTCTCTGCACGTGGCTGAGAACCCGCTATACGAAGGACGATTTCGTGATGCACGGCTTCTATCCCAAGCCGAAGATGAAGGGCTACGAGGTTGACGATCCGTACAAATATTACGATG
>JAZNCR010000059.1:0-5585 GCA_045587605.1 Eubacteriales bacterium | reverse complement strand
CCGGTGTAGGTGCGGCCGGAGGGCCAGGTATAGGTGCCCTCGCCGTTGAGGTTGTTTTCGTGGAAGGTACCGGTATAGGTTTCCCCGTTCGCCCAGGTGTACGTACCCTGTCCCGATCGCTGATCGGCGACGTATTCGCCCTCGTAACGGTCACCCGATGCGAAGATGAAGATACCCTGTCCTTCTTTAAGATTGTTGACAAAGCCGCCCTCGTACCGAGAGCCGTCCGCCCAAACCATCACGCCCTGTCCCGAGCGCAGATTTGCGGAAAATCCGCCTTCATAGTATGAGCCGTCCGCCCAGGTGTATTTACCCTGACCGTCCTTGACACGATTCTTGAGGTCTCCCTCGTAAACGTCGCCCGAAACAAAGGTAAAGCGACCCTGTCCCGTGATCTCGTCGTAATAGAAATCACCCTCGTAGACGTCACCGTTCTCATAAGTAAGCGTTCCCTTGCCGTGGCGGCGGAGGTCAACCAGAGGTCCGACATAAACCGAGCCGTCTGAATAGGACACCTTTCCTTCGTCGAGATTCACCTCGGCGCGAAGACCGTCAGAGAAATAAAGTTTACCCGTGAGGGGGTGATTCAGCTCGTCAACCTTGCCTACAAACTGAATGACAACACCGTCCTCGCAGACGATTTTCTGATAGCGGTATCCCATCATGTATACGGCACCGACCAAAGCCACGGCGGTCAGCACGGCAACCATAAAGATAATCAAGAGAACCGATCCCGCGCTTCTGTGCCGCTTTGCAGGCTTTCTGCGGCGAGGGGCTCCCTGCGGCGGACGGTAATTGCCTCCCCCCTGCGGATATTGGGGGGGACGGTAACCGGGCGGCGGGGTCTGTCCGGGTGCGCGCTGAACGGGCACACGGTATCCTCCTGCCCCGGGATTGCCGTGAGCGGGGCGCTGCGGCACTTGATTCGGATAATTGTTCGGCCGTCTTTGCGGCTGCGGCGACTGATTCATATGCACGTTCCTTTCCTTTGTCGGATGAGCAATCAGGATTTAACAATCGAAATAAAGTTATCAATAAACTGCAGAATTTCGGGCATGGCGCGGAAAAGCAGGATCACAACGATAACCGAAAGAATAATGATGCCAATCAGGGTCAGCCAGTTTGTTCCCTTTTTTTCATAGCGGATTTCGGCTGTAATCAGCTTATCCTTCGGTATGTAAAAGTGGGCTTCGTTGAGATTGGTTCTGCCCGCTCCCACAGCACCTTCCTCGGGGGAAACGTCACCGTAAAGCGCGGCGATTTCCGCACGAAGCGGAGCACCTGCGCGAAGATCGGCAATATCGTCCTCCACACAGCGAACCGCATGGCGCAAGGAGCCTCTTTTTTTGAGTGATGAGCGCACGGCACTGTTTTTCATAAAGCCAAGCTCGGCAAGCGTTTTGGCTTTTTCGGGCGAGGTTGCGTCCTCGCGCGCAATGGCGCGGACGAAGTCACCCAGCACGCCTTTGTTGAAAATAGCCAAGGCGGAGGCAATAATGATACCAATAAATAGTGAAAATATCAAAGTTGGCAGAGAAATGAAGGGGTTTGCATCCACGTCGATGTTAGTATAATACCCATAATCCATCGTAAAGTATTTGTCGATGAGATAGTCTCGGATCTCTTCAAACAGCGTGGGCTCTTCGATGGTAAGCAAATAGCGAAATAACATGATCATACTCCTTTTTCGGCAAAATACGCTTACTCGGTCGGATCGTCAAAAATTTCGTTTCCGCAAAGCTTCAGAAGAAGCGCTTCGAGATCACGGTCGTCCTCGTAGCTGAGTTCAATTACCTTTTTCTTTGCCGTGTGTGCAATTTTGACGCGGCGGCCGAGAAGCGCCATCGACTTGCGCTCTAGCTCCGCAACGTAGTCAATGACAATATCGCCGTTCGCCGGCTCGTCTTCCTCATCTTCTTCGGGGCGTGCATTCAGCGCGCGAACAAGATCCTCGACCGCACGGACGGACAGACCGCGCGCGACGATCTTCTCGGCCAGCTCGTCTGCCTCCTCGCGGCGGCGAAGCCCAAGCAGTGCACGTGCGTGCCCCGCACTGATCTCACCTGCGCGCAGAAGTGCCAGCGCACCTTCGGGCAAATCAAGCAGACGGAGCATATTGGTGACGGCGGAACGGCTCTTGCCGACCTTGGCCGCAACCTGCTCCTGGGTCAGGGAAAATTGATCGATCAGACGTCGGTAGCCAAAGGCTTCTTCGACCGGATTCAGATCGGCACGCTGTACGTTCTCGATCAGCGCAATTTCGGCGGCCTTCAGATCGTCGCTGTCAAGCACAATGACCGGAACCTCGGTCAGACCGGCCATTTTAGCCGCGCGCCAGCGGCGCTCACCGGCAATGATCTCATAATATCCGCCGCCCGCCGCACTCTCGCGTACCAGAATCGGCTGCAGAACGCCGTGCACGGCGATCGAGTCGGCCAGCTGGGTCAGCGCTTCGGCCGAAAAATCCTTACGCGGCTGATCGGCGCGGGGCTCTATCTCAGAGAGACGAAGGGTCGAGACGGTGTTTTTCGAAACGATCAGATTATCATCAAGAATGGCGTCGAAGGCCATTCCGAGTCCAAAATTCTTCTTTGCCATACGCTAAATCCTTCCCTTTTGGCGTTAAATGCGTAAAATCAGCTCTTTTGCAACGTCCAGATATTCCTGCGCGCCCTTCGAATGCTTGTCGTGATAGAAAACGGGCATTCCAAAGCCGGGTGCTTCGGTCAGACGCACGTTGCGGGAGATGGTGGTGCGGAAAAGCTTGTCTCCGTAATGCTTTTTCAGCTCGCTCATGACCTGAAGCGAGAGAAGCAGGCGTCCGTTGTACATGGTAACGAGAATACCGGCCACCATCAGATCGGCATTGCAGAGCTTTTTGATGCGGCTGATGGTAATCATCAGCTGAGAAAGCCCCTCGAGTGCGTAAAATTCGCACTGCATCGGTATAATCACGCCGTCAGCCGCGGAAAGACCGTTCATGGTCAGCATACCGAGCGAGGGGGGGCAGTCAATGATGATATAGTCAAAATCGTCCCGCAGCGCGGAAAGAGCATCCCGCAGGCGGTATTCGGCGCGATCGCCCGAATAAAGCTCAAATTCAGCGCCCGCAAGCGAAATGTTGGTGGGAATCACCGATAAATTGGCAAATTGTGTAGCTTGCACGGCGGCTTTGGCCGATTCGTTGCCAAGCAAAACGTCATTGGTGGAAATGCGGAGATTCTTTTTTGAAATACCGACGCCGCTCGTGGTGTTTCCCTGCGGGTCAAGATCAACAAGAAGAACCCGTTTTCCGAGCTGTCCGAGCGAGGCTGCGACGTTGACCGCAGACGTTGTTTTTCCGACGCCGCCCTTCTGATTGGCGAACGCGATGATTTTTCCCATGTCGGCTCTCCTTTTTGCGTAAAACTCTATCTTATATTATAGCATACTCTCCTCTGAAAAGCAACGGCAAAGAAGTAAATTTTTGCGGCAAAAAAGAGAGGCGCACCCGCCTCTCCCTACAAAAAGGCTCCCTTGTGTAAAGGGAGCTGTCACCGAAGGTGACTGAGGGATTGTCGACTAGACGGTTAGTGCCGCGTGTTTTTTGCGTTACAGCCAACCGTTAGGCCGGCAACAATCCCTCCGTCACGGCTATGCCGTGCCACCTCCCTTTACACAAGGCGAGGCTTTTGTATTCCGCCAAACAAAGCCGCGCGATGTTTCACGTGAAACAATTCTTTTTCGTCTCCGTTAGGATGTTTCACGTGAAACACAAATGACCATTTTTACGCCGTCCTCCGTTTCCTCGCGGTCAAGGGTCGCCGTAACGCCTGCATCATGCAGAATGGACAGCGCACGGTCAATCGAATTGTAAAACAGTCCAATGTCCCGTATGGCTGCGCGTCGGCGCGGACGGCGCATTTCTTCAACCAGCGTTTCGGTTGCAGCAACGGTAAGATTGCTTTGCTCGATTTTTGTCAGTGCTTCGCCCCGCTGCTCCTGCGGCAGGGATAAAATTGCCCGTGCGTGTCGCTCGCTCAAATTGAGACGGTCGATTCTTTCGCGCTCCCCTTCGCTCAATTTGCGCAAACGAAGCTTGTTTGCCACCGTTGATTGGGATATTCCCAAGCGCTTTGCCGCTTCTTGCTGGGTCATGGCGCAGGATTCGAGCATTTCCGCCAGCAGCTCTGCCTGCAAAAATGGTGTTCCCTCGGCACGGCGTATTTTTCGTATATATTCCGCCGCGGAATCGTCGGACGATTCCAGCAAACAAGGCAGACTGAAAATGTCGTTTTCTCGTGCCGCCTGCACACGCCGCGCACCGTCTATCACCGTAAATTTTCCCGTGTCGCGCTCCACTCGAACCAAAATCGGGTGCATAACCCCGTATTTTGCAATCGAATCAAACAGCCTGCGCTGCGCATTGTCCGCAGGCGGTCGCTTTGCCGACAGTCGGCTTGTCTCCACCTGAATTATCAAGCCTTCCTCGGGTGTCGGTGTCCGCCGCCGCATTCGTGTCTCACTTGCCCTTCCCATTGCGTATTCCTCCGTTTGCATGATACCGTTATTATAGCATGCGCGCCCCGCCAATCGCGTCGCAATGGCGTGGGGGATTATATTTGTTTATGCAACTCTTTGCGAAAAGGAACAAAATTGTGGTGGAAGAGGGCCTTTTTTGAAAAAATCAAGGGGATACCGCGCTCTTTTCTGCGGTATCCCCTTGATCTTAAAGGCTTTTCTTTTTGATTTGCGAATAATCGCGCGGGTATTGTGCGGGGGTGGGGGTAAGCTTGCGCACCGAGAGGATCACGCGGGTGAGCGGCTCGGGCTCGTTTGGTGCGGTGAGGGTGCGGGTCTCGATCGAAACGTCGCCGCCGCCCAGCGTGCGAATGGCGCGGGAGGCGGCAACAAGCTCGGCTTCGGCCTCGCGTGACTTCATGGCGAGGAAAAGACCGCCTACCTTGGCATAGGGAATACAAAGCTCGGAGAGGATCGGCATGGCGGCAACGGCGCGTGCGGTAACGACGTCAAATTTGCCGCGGAGCGCAGGGTCCTTTGCACCTGCCTCGGCGCGAAGGGTGAGGGCGCGGAAATTGGAGAGCCCCAGCAGCTCTGCCGTCTCTTCCATATACCGTACCCGCTTGCCGGTCCCGTCAATGGCGGTTAGCCTGAGATCGGGGCGGGCAATGGCAAGCGGAAGTGCGGGAAAGCCTGCGCCCGAGCCGATGTCGGCGACCGATGCGTTCTGCGGGATCAGCTCGCACAAAACGAGCGAGTCTGCATAGTGACGCAAAATCACGCTCGCCGGCTCGGTGATCGCCGTCAAATTCAGATGCTCGTTGACCTCGATCATCCGCACCGTCAGCGCATAAAGCTTCTCCTTAATCTCAAGATACCGCGCAAGCCCGTTCTGCGTAAAGATCTGCTCAAGCAAAGCGTAAAATTCATGTTCCGAAATCATATTAGCACCTCAGTTTTTTTTATTTGGGACTCCGTCCCAAGCCCTGCCAAGGGGTCTTTTTGTAAAAAGACCCCTTGGAACCCCCAAAAACTTCACAGAAAAAATATTATATAAAGTTTTCGCGGGGTTCGGGGAGCCTTTT
>JAZNCR010000058.1:0-13079 GCA_045587605.1 Eubacteriales bacterium | reverse complement strand
TTGTCTTCCTAAGACCGCTTGGCCTCCGACTTCATTTCTTTTGGTGCTTGATACAACGTCTGGGGTACTCGTCAAGCGGGATACGGTAACGCTCGATAAGCTCGGGATACGCGCTCTTGATGAAGAAAGGATTGTATTCGGCGTTGTGCTCACTTGATTCGGTTACGTAGTATCCGAAGCGTCTTACGTATTCAAGTCTTACAAGATCCTTGAAGTCTTCGGGAGGATTGTCAAGAATTTCAAGAGAGCGACGGCGAATCTCGGGATAGAGATCGTTTCCTTCGCTGTCACGAACGTCAAGCAGCCATCCCATGTGGTTAATGCCTGCGATGGTTTCAATATGTCCCTCATTCTTGTCTCTCATGCCCAGGGCCTTCAAGAGATGCGGTACGCAAACCTGAACGCTGTGGCAGAGACCAATGGTCTTTACCTTGGTGTAGCGCTGCATATATCCGGTCAGCATACCCATGGGGTTGGTATAGTTGAGGAACCAGGCGTTGGGGCAAACCTCCTCCATATCCTCGGCAAACTCGCGCAGAATCTTGATGGTACGAAGTGCACGGAAAATACCGCCGATACCGAGGGTATCACCGATGGTCTGACGAAGGCCGTATTTTTTCGGAATCTCAAAGTCGATCACCGTGCAGGGCTCGTAGCCGCCGACCTGAATGGCATTGACCACGAAATCCGCATCGCGCAGTGCATCCTTGCGGTTGGGAATATCGTGATACTTTTTGATGGTCGCACGACCCTCATTGATATTTTCATTGAGCTTGGTAATGAGCAGATAGGATTCCTCGAGCCTGTCCGCATCAATGTCGTACAGCGCGATCTCTGCGTCGTACATACTGGGGGTAAGCATACAGTCGCCCAGCACGTTTTTGGCAAATACCGTACTGCCCGCACCCATAAATGTAATTTTAACCATAGTAACCTCCATTCCGCCGCCATAGCGGCGGCACAAAAAATATTGAACCTCAACCGGGGTTCGTAAGAAGCCAAAATGGGATGGACCCCATTTTTAGAGCGAGATTATGCGCAAAAAACGAGACATGACTTCTCGCCTTCTGCAGTTTCACGCTGCATACCTTCTTATTTTTTTCTATTTTAGCAAATTTCTTTTTTGATTACCATTGCTTTTTGTCACGAAAATATGTTATAATGTAACCGATACAGCCAAAAACACAATGATAAAAAGGAGTTTTGTCGCTTTGTCCTCCCTACATCACATTCCCCTTCTCAACCGACGGCTCATCGAGCTCAATCCGCTTCTCTGCGGCTGTGAGCAATGCCGCCCGGGACATACCGCCTACGGCAGCCGAAATTACTACCTGATTCATTATGTGGAAAACGGACGAGGCACCTTGATTTCCTCCCGCGGAGAATTTCGCGTGGGACGCGGTCAGATCTTCATCATTTATCCGTATGAGAGCGCAGTCTATCGCGCAAATACCAAAGAGCCATGGCATTATGTCTGGATCGGCTTTGACGGGAAGATGGCCGAGCGGCTTGATGCGCTCGATTCCCCGGTCCTCGATTTTCCCGCCACCGCCTTCTCGCTCATCAAATCCCTCGCCGACCGTCCCGACACCCGCGAGGAGGTGGCCGCCGCGGCCCTCTATCTGATTTTTGCCGATCTCTTCTCGGGCAAGCACTCCTCACGCCCACAGTATGTTAAGCAGACGATTGACATGATCAACACGCTCTATATGCAGACGCTTACCGTAGACGGAATTGCACACGCCATCGGTCTCGATCGCCGATACCTTGCCCGTCTGTTCAAATCCGATACGGGTATGAGCGTACAGGAATATCTCATCAGCGTACGCATGGAGCAGGCACAGCGTCTTCTGCGCGATGGCCTATCGGTCAGCCAAACGGCGAATCTCGTCGGATACGCCGACTGCTTTAATTTTTCCAAGATGTTCAAAAAGTATTATGCCATCAGTCCAAAGCATTACGCCATGTCCTGCAGAGAGCACGAAAAAAAGGCTTGAAAAGCGGAGAAAAATCGAGTATAATAAAAGGACTGTCAAAAGAAACGAGGAATACCCATGTATACGAAAGACATCGCCGAGCTCAGACGTCGCTTCCGCCCCGAGAAAAGCAGCATTGCCCGCGTGCGCGGCTGCTATGTCAGCGAAGGAAAAGAGATTATCGCGACCTTCAATCAGTCGCTTGGACTTATGGACGAGGACGAAGCAGGCGAGCTGCTCTCCATTCTCAAAAAGGTACTCTCGGGCACACCCGATAAAAATCTGCATGACGTAGAATTCTCTACCGCACAGGTGCTGGAGAGCGAAGAGCACCGGCTGCTGACTGCGCTTCGCAGCTCCGACCTTGATGATGGGGACGCCGCAGATGCCCTCTGCCGCAAAATCATCGATTCGCTCTCACTTGACGGTGCATATATGATCCTTCTCGCCGCCGACCGATACGATATGGCATCCTACGCGTCCGACGGCACGAAAAATGAGGATTCAACACAGACCTTCTCCTACTTTTTGTGTGCGGTCTGCCCCGTCAAGCAAACCAAGCCTGCGCTTGGTTACGTTGCCGAGGAAAAGCGCTTCTGCAATCTCGCCTCCGACTGGGTCATCGGTCAGCCCGAGCTCGGCTTCACCTTCCCTGCCTTTGAGCGCCGCGCCGCCAATATCTACGGTGCACTCTACTATACCCGCGATGCCGCAGAAAATCACAGTGCCTTTGCCGAAGCCATCTTCGGACACGAGCCTCCCCTTCCCGCCCCTGCCGTACAGAAGGAAAGCTTTT
Source organism: Eubacteriales bacterium (assembly GCA_045587605.1). GTDB lineage: Bacteria > Bacillota > Clostridia > Oscillospirales > CAG-272 > SIG693. Next base: position 10,307 of record JAZNCR010000058.1, on the reverse strand, counting down.
CTGCAATTCTCGCCGAAACGGTTGCCGAGGATTGCTCCTATTCGGTTGCGCAGACGGTACACGAGCAGATCTCGGCACTTGCCGAGGTAAAAAAGACGGTGCGCGACGATGATGACGCCGAGCCGCCGATGGTTTCCAAAAAATTGGTGCGCAGTCTCCTCGAGGACTGCGGCATCGCCGAAGAGCGGCTGAACAAATTTGAAGCGCGTTACGACGAAACCTTTGGCGCAAACGTCGAGCTTCCGCCCATCAACCTGGTTGACCGCGGAAAATTCACCGTCAAATCGCCCGACGTTGTGATCCACGTCAACCCCGAGGCCAGTGACCTTGTGGAAACCAGAATCATAGGCGGGGAAAAGTACATCATGATCCGCGCAGAGGCCGGCGTTGAGGTCAACGGTATTCCGATCAGAATCACCGAATAATCTCTTTCTCTTGTCAATATTCGGGGCTGCCGCAGGAAAATGCGGCAGCTCCTTTCTCAAATTTATATTCGGCTTAAGGTTGCGGAAGTAAAATAAGACAAGATAAATCATTCACATCATGCCGGACGATGCGGGAAAGGAGAATGCTTATGCGTATTTTAATTGCAGAAGACGAAAAACCGCTTGCAAGAGCGCTTGTGAAAATATTTGAGAAGAACAATTATTCTGCCGATGCGGTATACAACGGCGAGGACGCGCTGTTATATTTGGCATCAAACAATTACGACGTGGTTGTCATGGACGTTATGATGCCGATCATGGACGGAATCACTGCCCTCAAAAAGCTGCGTGCCGACGGAAATCCGATTCCCGTTCTGCTGCTGACCGCAAAATCCGAAGTGAATGACAAGGTGGACGGTCTTGACAGCGGCGCAAATTATTATCTCATAAAGCCCTTTGACACAAAAGAGCTTCTTGCCGCCATCCGCGCCATTACGCGTGCCCCGGGAGAGGTCAGCACCAAGCTTACCTTCGGAAGCATTTCACTTGACAGAAGCACCTTCGAGTTATCTTCGCCTACGGGAAGCTTTCGCCTAGCAAACAAGGAATTCCAGATGATGGAAATGTTTATGGCAAATCCCCGCCGCGTCTTGTCTGCCGAACGCTTTATGGAAAAAATATGGGGACTCGACAATGAAGCGGAAATCAACGTCGTTTGGGTATATATCTCCTATCTCCGCAAAAAGCTGTCCGCGCTCAACGCCGACATTTATATCAAGGTTTCCCGCAACGTCGGATATTCTCTGGAGGAAACTGTATGATCCACAGTCTGAGACGAAAATTTATTCTCCTGACCATGACTGCCCTGCTTGTTCTTCTGACGGTGATCGTTGTGGGAATGAATCTGATCAATTACCGCTCGGTCATCACGGAAGCAGACGAGATTTTGACCTTGCTTACGCAAAACAAAGGTCGATTCCCGGAATTCATCCCGGATAAAAAAGAAAAATTACCGTTTGATATGTCTCCCGAAACGCCGTATGAATCCCGCTTTTTCTCCGTACTGATGGATTCGAACGGCAAAATCGTCCATGCCGATACGGGCAGAATTGCTTCGGTAGATACCGAAACCGCCGTTTCTTTGGCTTTTTCTGCCATAAAGTCCGAAAAAAGCAGCGGATTTATCGGGAATTACCGATATAGCCGGGATAACGACGGTAAACTGATACGCGTCATCTTCCTTGACTGCGGCAGACGGCTGGAAGCGTATCGGACCTTTCTGATGGCCAGTACCGTCATGGCTCTTTCCGGATTTATCCTCGTCTTGGTTGTCGTTGTGTTTCTGTCCGGGAGAATCATCCGTCCCATTGCCGAAAGCTACGAAAAGCAAAAGCGCTTTATCACCGACGCGGGACATGAGTTAAAAACACCGCTGACCGTCATCAACGCCAACATTGATCTTCTGGAGATGGAAATGGAGAAAAACGAATGTCTTGCGGACATCCGACAGCAGACCGCACGGCTGCGCTCCCTTACCTATGATCTGGTTATGCTGGCAAAAATGGAAGAAAACGAAACGGTACTCCCCATGATCGATTTTCCCCTCTCCGAGATTGCAGCGGATATTGCGCGTGCATATGAGAAAATCGCCGAAGGACAAGGGAAGAACTATTTCTTCCGCATTCAGCCGATGCTCACGCTGCACGGAAACGACAAATCCATCGAACGCCTGCTCAGCATTCTCCTTGATAACGCCTTCAAATATTCTCCCCCGGGCGGAGAGGTCCGCATGGAGCTTTCAAGGCAAAACAAATCGATCGTACTGACCGTCTGCAACACTGCCGTCTCGGTCGTGGACAGCGAGCAACTGGAGCACGTCTTTGGCCGTTTTTACCGCACCGACAGTTCCCGAAACTCGGAGACGGGCGGACACGGCATCGGACTTTCGATTGCAAAAGCGATTGTCAGCACACACAGCGGAAAAATTCAGGCATGGACAGAGAGCGGACGCTTCTTTGGCATTACCGCCTCCTTTCCCGTTGCATAATCCGTCAAAGCACCGCTTCATTTTGGAGCGGCGCTTTTCTTTTGGTGTCGCTGACTCAATCGGGTGACGGAAAAGCAAAAATTCGCTGAATTCTGCCGTCTTCTTAACTTGGATTAAGTTTCGGGGATTATACTTTTCTCAATCTTGCAAAGGAAAGGATGATGCCCATTGCAATTCAGGCATGAAATCAAGCATGAGATCAGCGAATCGGATCTGCTGATTCTGCGGCCAAGGCTTCGGGCGGTGATGAAGCCGGACAGTCATGCCGTAAACGGACTGTATACAATACGAAGCTTGTATTTTGACAGCCTTGACGATAAGGCCCTCAGAGAAAAGCTTGACGGTGTATGCATCCGCGAAAAGTACCGCATACGCCTCTATAACAACGACCCCTCGGTTATCCGTCTGGAGAGAAAATTCAAGCAAGGCGGCCTCGGGTATAAGGATTCGGCCAATCTGACACCCATACAGGCACAGGCAATCGCGAACGGAAATGCGGAATGGATGTCCCACAGCACAGACGAGGTAATCCTCGGCTTCTATGCCCGCATCCGAAACAAAGGACTCACCCCCAAGGTCATCGTAGACTACACGCGCGAGCCTTTTATCTTCGGTCCGGGCAACGTCCGCGTCACACTCGACTACAATATCCGCACCGGTATGCGCTGTGCGGATTTTCTGAAGTCCGATTGCATCACCGTCCCCATCAAGGCCTCCCCGTGCATCCTTGAGGTAAAGTGGGACAACTATCTTCCCGACGTCATTCGGGACGCCGTACAGCTTGACGGCAGAAAAAGCGGTGCTTTTTCCAAATATGCCGCCTGCAGAATGTATGATTAACGCTTTCAAAACAGATAAAGGAGTTATCTTCCCATGAATTTTAACGATATTTTCAAGTCAAGCTTTCTCGAAAACGTGTCGGCCATCAGCGTGCTCGATATGCTCCTGACCCTTGTTCTTGCCTTCGGTATCGGTATGTTTATTTTCTTAATCTATAAGAAAACCTATCAGGGCGTGATGTATTCCTCCGGCTTCGGCACGACGCTGATTGCACTGACCATGATTACCGCCTCGGTCATTCTCGCCGTTACCTCCAACGTCGTCCTCTCTCTCGGTATGGTCGGTGCGCTCTCGATCGTCCGCTTCCGTACCGCAATCAAGGACCCCTTGGATATTGCCTTCCTGTTCTGGTCGATCGGTTCAGGCATTATTCTTGCGGCAGGCATGATTCCGCTGGCCGTGATCAGCAGTGTGGTGATCGGTCTGATCCTGCTGTTCTTCGTCAATCGGAAATCGCATACCCATCCCTATATGCTTGTGCTGAGCTGCGACGGGCACAACACGGAGGTCAAAGCAACCGACTTTATCAAGCAGCACGTAACCCGCTGTACGGTCAAAAGCAAATCGGCCGTCAGGGAAGCGATTGAACTGAACATTGAGCTCCGCCTCAAGGAGGACAACACCGATTTCATTAACCTTCTCGCCCAAATGCCCGGTGTGAACAGCGCGGTGCTCGTCTCCTACAACGGCGATTATATGGGGTGACCGAATGTCGGCAAGCAAGCATTTTGACAAACTCGCGTGGACGGTTACCGCGCTGATGCTGATCATTACCCTTCTGTTCAGGAACGGCACGGCACTCGGCATCGGCGTCATGCCGCGCACCATGGGATATGAGAACCGTCTCTTTGACAACACAAGCGTACACAGCATTGATATTGTCATGAGCAACTGGGACGAATTCATTGACAATGCCACAAGCGAGCAATATTACACCGCCAATGTCATCATTGACGGCGAAGCCTATAAAAACGTGGGGATTCGCGGCAAGGGCAACACCTCGCTCTCCACGGTAGCCTCGCTCGGCAGCGAGCGATACAGCTTCAAAATCGAATTTGACCAGTATGACAGTTCCATCACCTATCACGGACTGGATAAGCTGAGCTTAAACAATCTCATTCAGGACTCCACCATGATGAAGGACTATCTGACCTACACCATGATGAACCTATTCGGGGCGGCTGCCCCGCTCTGCAGCTTCGTGTATATTACCGTCAACGGTGAGGATTGGGGACTCTATCTTGCGGTTGAAGGGGTGGAGAACAGCTTCCTCGAACGCAATTACGGCTCGGACTATGGCGAGCTGTACAAGCCGGACAGCATGGGCTTCGGGGGCGGACGCGGCAACGGCAAGAACTTTAACATGAATGATTTCATGAACAGCGGCACATCGGACGACTCCGACAAATTAAGCCGCTCGGATAAATCCGGGGTGAGCCCCTCTATGCCGCAGAAGCCCGGCATGGGAGGCTTCGGCTTTTCCGAGGTTCCCGGTATGACGCAGAAGGGCGCCGCGGATGGCAGCACCCCCTCTTCGGGCGGCGGCAGGGACGGCTTCGGCATGGGCTCCTCCGACGTTAAGCTGCAATATATTGATGACAACATTGCAAGCTACTCCAATATCTGGAGCAATGCCAAGACCGATATTACCGAGGCCGATCAAATTCGGTTAATTGCATCTCTGCGGAAGCTGGCAAACGGAGAGCAAATTGAATCGGTCGTGGATATTGAACAGGTCATCCGCTATTTTGTCGTCCACAACTATGTCTGCAACGGAGACAGCTACACCGGCTCTATGGTTCACAACTACTACCTGTACGAACAGGACGGCCGGATGGCGATGCTTCCCTGGGACTACAATCTGGCATTCGGCACCTTCGGGGGCGGAAATGCGCAAAGCGCGGTCAATACGCCCATTGACGCGCCCGTGTCGGGCGGCTCGGGGACGGACCGTCCCATGTGGAGCTGGATTCTCTCCGATACCGCATACACCGCGCTGTACCATCAGTATTATGCCGATTTTCTGAGCACGGTCGATGTTCAGGCCATCATCGACAATGCCTATCACCTGATTAAATCCTACATGGAAAAGGATCCCTCTGCGTTCTATACCTACGAAGAATTCGAGACGGGCGTGGAAACGATACGACGCTTCTGCAGCCTGCGCTCGGAAAGCATTTCCATGCAGCTGCAGACGGGAGAAACCACAAGCAATATGGGCTATGCGGATGCATCTGATCTTATCTTATCCAACATGGGCTCTATGGGCGGAAGGGGCGGCCTTGGCGGACAGATGCCCAATATGGGTGAGCCCCCGGAAGGCTTTGATCCCTCGCAGATACCGGGCGCAGGGGAAATGCCTGAGGGCTTTGATCCCGCACAGATGCCGGGCGGATTTGGCGGATTTGGCGATCAAATGCCGAGCGGAACGGAAACTGCCCCCTCAGGTAATTCCGGCAGCACCGAATCATCGAAAAGCAATAGCCGTCCTTCACGCGGCGATATGCAGATGCCAAACGGGAATTTTGGCTTCAATGTCGGCGGTGTGGACAGTCCCGCACAGACCGGAACGGGATGGACATGGATTGCCGCATCGGCGCTGATTCTCGGTATCGGTCTGCTCATTGCAAAAGCATATAAATATTGAATACAATAACCCGCTCAGGGTGCAAAGGGGAAAATACGGAAAGGGGATGCCGCGCTTATTTGCGCGACATCCCCTTCTTCTGTTCGGGTTGGTAAGCATTGACGTGCAGAACGGCACGTCTTTTTGTTATGCCTGCTCAAGCAGAGCAAGGATCTGCGATTTCGGACGGGAGCCTGTTTCACGGCGAACGATCTCACCACCGCGCAGGACGACCAGGGTCGGGATGCTCATGATACCGAACGCCTCTGCCAGTTCGCCCTCTTCATCGACGTTTATCTTGCCGAATACATATTCATCGTGCTCCTCGGCCAGCTGATCGATCAAGGGAGATACCATACGGCAAGGCCCGCACCAAGGTGCCCAGAAATCAAGCAGAACCGTTTTTTCGCTTGCTTTGATTTGCTCAAAATTACCCTTTGTGACGTGAATGACTGCCATTTTCATTCTCCTTTCTTTTTCTATTTCATAATATGTCCGATCCACGGTACAAAAATCCGAATAAAGGAAAAGTTTTTACGGAACGGAAGGATTGACCGTTCCCTTCGTTGCCGCACGGCGGTAATCACTCGGTGACATACCGGTCTGCTTGGCAAATGCGCGGTTGAATGTTCTCAGCGTACCGAAGCCAACCTGTTCGCTGATCTCGGTGATGCTGAACCCCGACAGACGAAGCATAGAGCAAGCTTCGGAGACACGGAGAGAATTGATGTAATCGTTGAAGCGAATACCCAAACGGTCGGAAAACAGATGAGAAATATAATATTTGCTGATGTGCAGCTCCTCCTCCAGCAATTCAAGCGAAAGCTCGCGGTTAAAATTGCGGGTGCAGTAGCCAACCACACTCTGCAGGGCATGAGAATTTCCTACCTTGTTCTCGGTCAGAGACAGCATACGGAAGAGCTCGCCGAAAAAGGCTAAAAATACACCGTGCAGAACGGTATCATGGAAAAGCGCGTCCTTTTCTTTCGATTCGGAGGCAGCAAATTGCAGGAGTTCAAGCAGACGCGGATTCCGATCCGCACCCGCAAGAAGGGCCGTCTGCGGCAGCTGCTCGGTAAAGGTACGGCTCAGCTCGGGCATCAGATCGGGAGAGAGAATAAAGAGAATATATTTTTCAGGACCTGTCGATACAAACTGGTGCAGCTGATTCGGAAAAGAAATCAGAATATCCCCCGGTCCAACCGTATAGTGTGTGGAATCGATATAAGCATCAACCCGCCCGTCCAGCATATAAAGGAGCTCAATCTGATAGTGCAGATGCGGTCTGCAGGACAGAAGGGTCTTTCCCCGCGTCATATCTCGGCAGTAAAAATCGTTTTTTCGATTCTCATACCAATTACTCATGCCCGCATATTTATTTTTTCCCTCAGTTCGCCGTGCCATCTTTCTCATCCCCATCTGCATCTGCTTCGGGTATACGGGTAATTTCCGCCGATTCTACCCGACGCTCGGCAATGGACAGAACCCGGATTTCGAGATTGCCGACCGTGACCGTCGGCGTCGTCCCGTCCTCGGGAATCACGCCGAGATGGGCAAAAATCATACCGCCCAGCGTCGTGTACTCTGCCTCCTCCATATCGGGAAGTGCACCGATTTCCTCGGCCAGAACGTCAAGCAAGCAGTTGCCGTTGGCACGCCAGCAGTTCTCACCAATCTGCTCAACCTCCGGCTCTTCCTTGCAGTCGGTCTCATCGTAAATATTTCCAACGATTTCCTCAAGAAGATCCTCAAGGGTCACAAGTCCTGCCGTACCGCCGAATTCGTCAATGACGATCGCCATGTGCTCCTTCTGCCGCTTCATGTCGCGGAAGAGCACGTCGGCACGAACCGACTCGGGCACAAAATACGCAGGCATCAAGAGCTCGCGCAGCGGAAGCGGCGATTCACTCTGCGCATTGATCAGAAATGCACGTGCACGCAGAACACCGATGACGTCATCGGCATCCTCACCGCAGACAGGGATACGCGAATAGCCGCTGTCGATGATGGTCCGCAGAATTTCCTCGTCCGGATCGTCGGCGTAAACCACCGTCATATCGGTACGGTGGGTCATAATCTCACCGGCCTTGGTATTATTGAATTCGAAAATATTGTCAATCATTTCACGCTCAGCCGAATCGATCGTACCCTTTTCCTCACCAATATCAATCATCAGTCGGATATCCTCCTCGGACACCGCTTCCTCCTCCTCGTGCGGGTTGATACCCAAAAGGCGGAGAACCGCATTGGTTGAAACCGAGAGGAGCCAAACGACCGGCTTCATTACGACCGAAATCGTGATGATCACGCCGCAGACGCCGCGCGCCAGCTTCTCGGGATTGCGCATCGCAATGCGCTTGGGCACAAGCTCACCCAAAACCAGCGTAAAATACGAAAGGATCAGCGTAATGACAATGACCGCCAGCGTATCCAGGGTCTTGGCGGAAATCGCCGTCACGCCGCAGCTTTCCACGAGCCAGGTAACGATCGGCTCGGAGAAGGTGTCGGCGGCGAATGCCGAGCCAAGAAATCCTGCCAGCGTGATGCCGACCTGAATGGTGGAGAGAAATCCGGTCGGCTCGCTGACCATGCGCAGCATTTTAGCGGCCTTCCTGTCCCCTTCCTCTGCCTGCTTGCGGACAATATTTTCATTGAGCGAAATCACCGCAATCTCAGCCGCGGCGAAAAAGGCGTTAAGAAAAATCAGAATAAACTGTAAAATCAAACCCGATGCCATGTATGTATGTTATCTCCTGTTGAACTTATCAAAATATCGTTTTCGGACACAATCGCGCAAACGCACAAAAAGGCACAGCCTGCCAACGTCCAAAACGGCAAGCCCTGCCTCAAGATCTCATCCCGGCGGGATCGCCGAGCGAAGCATTATTCTGTGGGAAGTACGCGCACTGCAAAAATCAAACGCGCAGGCGCGCGAGATACTGTGACCGTCGGTATCGCGACATAAGGGAGGTTGGTCCAAAATAAAAAAACCTGCTTTCTTCTGAAATTGAGATTAGTATATCATATTTTCCCGCTGTTTGCAAGGGGATTCCGTAATTTTTTTCAAAAACCTTGCGGAAAACGGAAATTTGCGCTATAATGATAGCGTTAAGCTATCATATCAAGGAGTTACTCATGTCCAAAAAGGATCATTCGCTGCCCAGAGTCGCGGCACTGCACGATCTCTCCTGCTTCGGCCGCTGTGCACTGACCGTTGTTCTGCCCGTTCTGGCAGCCATGGGCGTTCAGCCAATTCCCCTGCCGACCGCTCTGCTCTCGACCCACACAGGGGGCTTTACCGATCTATACTTTGACGATCTGACCGACGAGATGGAGAAGATCTCTGCACACTGGAAGGCTATCGATCTTGATTTTGATGCGATTTATACCGGATTTCTCGGCAGTGCGGAGCAGATTTCGGTGGTCGAGCACTTCATCTCCGACTTCCGCCGCGGACCGCGCGGTGACGCACTTGTGCTGGTTGATCCCGTCATGGGAGACGACGGCGAATTATATTCTACGTATACGATGGAAATGGTTGACCGCGTGCGCGCCCTCTGCACCCATGCCGATCTGATCACCCCGAATCTTACCGAGGCTTGCTTCCTCTGTGACCTGCCCTACCGTGATACCCTCACGATGTCCATTGCGGAATGTAACGAATACGCAGAGGAGCTGATCTCGCGCTTACAACGGCTGGGAGCAGGTGCAGTTCTCCTGACCGGAATTCCGCACGGACACGCTATCAGCGTGGCAGGAGCGATCGGGAATGAGCAGTTTATTTTTACCCACACGCGGGTCCGTGCCGGTTACCCCGGAACAGGCGACCTCTTCGCCTCGGTCCTGCTCGGCCGCTTACTTGAAGCGGGCAAGCTGACCCTCCCCGCACTCCGCGACGCGGCAGACGACGCCGCCCTCTTCACCGGCCGCGCCATCGCCCGCACCCTCGAGGCGGGCACCCCCGTCCGCGACGGCGTGCTCTTTGAGGCAATGCTGCACGATTTGGGGTAAAACACAATATACGAACAGGGTAAAGTGCTTGTCGCACGGTACCCTGTTTTGCTTTATTTCACGAAATCAAACTCGAAGTTATAGATGCGCACAGCGGCGCCGTCGGTGGCGCCGGCGTCTTCAAGTGCCTTGATGACGCCGCCCTTCTGGAGAACGCGCTGGAAGAAGTTCATCGACTCATAGTCGGAGAAATTGATCTGTCCGAGCAGGTTATAGAGCCATTCGCCCTCAACGACGTACACACCGTCCTCGATATGCACCTCGGTGGTGCGGTTGTCTCCGCTGTCGCTGACGGCCTGCTCGACCGCATCGATCTCCGGCTCGTAAATGGTCAGGGGCGGGAGCAAACGGAGCCGCT
>JAZNCR010000057.1:0-2273 GCA_045587605.1 Eubacteriales bacterium | reverse complement strand
CCTTTAACTCGCCCACCGCGTCCTGACGCCTTGCAATGTAGTGAGTATTGACAAGCGGCAGCTCTATCCATTTGCGGAGAAGTCTTGCGCCCATTGAGGTACGGGTGCGGTCAAGCACCCAGAGCAGAGAGCCCTTCTTTTCCTTCGCGCGCATGGTTTCGGTCAGCTCCAGATTACGTCTGGTCGAGAGGTCCATCTCGAGATACTGTCCGTCACGGTAAATATTGAATTCCTTGATATAGGCAATATCAATCTTTTGGGTTTCGGCAATATAGGACAGGAGCGCACCGACCGCACAGACAACCGCACGGCTCTCGAGCATTCCCTCGCGCAGCACATCGGCAAACTGCCGCTCAACCCGTGCACGCGCGTCGATATAATCAAAGCGCGCACTCTGTCCGGCACCGAGAGAAGCACCGAGACGGCCGCGGATGAAGTCGGCAGTCTCGCCCATCGCCGAAATGCCGAGATTGCAGATCACCTCGCTCGGCGAATAGGTGCCAAGCTCGGTGCGCACCCGCTCAAGACCGGACGCGGCAAATGCGGTCGCGCTGATCTGACCGGTTGAAACGTCGGCAAAGCCGATACCGATCTCGTCTTCGTCAAGATACAGGGCGCAGAGATAATTGTTGCGCTGCTCGCTCAGCAAGCCCGTTTCGATCAGCGTGCCGGGGGTGATCACGCGGACAACCTCACGGCGAACAAGCCCCTTGGCCTGCGCGGGATCCTCGGTCTGCTCACAGATGGCGACCTTATATCCCTTGGCAATCAACCGCCCGATATAGCCCTCCGCGCTGTGAAACGGAACGCCGCACATGGGAGCGCGTTCTTTCTCTCCACAGTCCCGTCCCGTCAGGGTCAGCTCCAGCTCCCGCGACGCCGTTTTGGCATCGTCAAAGAACATTTCATAGAAGTCACCCAGCCGGTAAAAGAGCAGATGATCGGGATACTGCTCCTTGATCGCAAAATATTGCTCCATCATCGGTGTCATGTGCGTTCCGCCTTTCGTTGATTGGTACTTTCCCGCGCCAAGTCAGCACGGCACGGTCTGATTAGTGTGCGTGTCCGCAGCCGCCGCAGGTGCTGCAGTCGTGCGTGCAGGGACGCTCACCCGTAATGTGATAGGTGATCTCCTCGTTGACCTGGCTCATGAATTCGTTGACCGCCTCCTGTGCGGCGTTGAGTGCCACGAAGGAGGGGGCGGTAGAGATCAGATCGTAGAGCTCGTCAATGCGATGCTGAATCGAATCGATCACAGCCTGGTCACGCTCGGGTGCGGCATACTGATCGGAGAGCGCCTTCTGCTGCACGTTGTACTCGGTCATATACTGTGCGATCTCAGGATCGTTGTCGTAAACCGCACGGCAGCGGTTGAGGGTCTTGATGCGAGCGTCTTCCTTGATTGCTTCGCCCAACTGGGCGGCGATTTCCATAATGGTCATGATGTGTTTTCCTTTTCTTTATATAATTTTATTTTTACACTTGTAATTTTATTTTTACACTTGTACGCCGCGCAGAACAAAGGGCTCGGCGCGCTCAATCTTCACCTGCACCACGTCGCCCGGACAGGCATCGCCGGCAAAATAAACCAGCTTTCCGCCATCGGTGCGCCCCGAGCAGAATCTCTGTGCATCCTGTATCTTCTCGCCGTCGCAGAGCACGCGGAGGGTCTTCCCTTCGGCCTGTCGGTTTTTCTCAAACGAGATTTCATTCTGGAGCGCAATGAGTCGGTCAAAGCGTTCGTGCTTCACCTCGTCCGGCACCTGATCGGGGTAGGCCGCCGCGGGTGTATTTTTGCGGGGGGAGTAAATGAAGGAATAGATCATATCACAGCGAACGCGGCGCAGAACGTCCAGCGTTGCCGCAAAATCCTCTTCTGTCTCGCCCGGGAATCCAACGATGATATCGGTGGTTAGGGTAATATCGGGCATGGCGTCCCGCAGGCGTTCGACAATGCCGAGATAATGCTCTGCCGTATACCGCCGATTCATCCGCGAAAGAATCGCATCACTGCCCGACTGCAGGGGCAGATGAAAATGGCGGGCGATTTTTTCATGCCGCGCCATCGTCTCAATCAGCGCATCGGATGCATCCTTTGGATGACTGGTCATGAACCGAAGGCGGAAATCCCCCTCAAGCTCGGCCAGACGGCCGATCAGCGAAGCAAAATCCCCCTCGGGGAAGCTTCCGTCGGGCATTCGTCCCCAGGAGTTGACATTCTGCCCGAGCAGCGTGATGTCCCGACAGCCATCGGCAATCAGTGCGCGCGCTTC
>JAZNCR010000056.1:0-4953 GCA_045587605.1 Eubacteriales bacterium | reverse complement strand
GTGCGGATGGTTTGCGATTCCGAGCGGTTGATATATGCGCAGAGCAGGGAAAGGTTGAATTTTTGGGTGACCTGTGTGTTCAAAAAATCCCGCATTGCCGTCTCGGTATCGGTGCGATTGGACTCACCTTGGGCATGGCTGCGCATTTTGAGAAATATCCGGTTGAGTATGCCGATCAGTTCAGGCGTTCGGTCGTCCTGCGTGTGCTTTGCGATTTCAATGATATGCAAAAGCTCCTCGCGCAGATCAAGCCCCCTGAAATGGGATATATCGGTCAGTCCGTAGCCCTCGGCGTGGCTTGTGACAAGCTTGCCCGAGACGTTGTCAAAATGCTTTTTCCAAGGCGTTTCACTGTCTGCATAATAATGCTGATCCTTTCCCATTCCGAGAAAATAACTGTCCCCTTCAATCGGAAAGAAGGTTTTCTTGTCCAAATGCACCGTTCCGCTTCCTTCTTCAATGTATTCAATGCAGGCAACGTCCGAGCAGTTGCGCAGGATACGGTAATGCTTGTCGGGAAAGGTGGTGCCGCAGAGATGGAATCGGATCAGCGATTGGTTTTCGCTTTTTTGGTTAATGGTGTAAATTTCCTCTTGCATGCGTGTTTTCCTCAAAAAAATCATTGTTTTACATATTGCTTTATCTTTATTATAGCAGTATAATAAAATAAAATCAATTGCTTCGGAGGATTTTTTATGAAATTCAGACCGCCTGCCACCCCACTTATCACCGTTGATCCTTTTTTCTCCGTCTGGTCGTGCGATGATGCGCTCTACGGAGGTCCCACCGAGCATTGGTCGGGCAGACCCTGTCCGATTCTGGCCGGTATTTACGTCGGCGGTTCTTTTCGTTCCATGGGCGCGTTTGATCTTCCCGGAACTGCGCTCCATAGCCGGATTTATCAGACCGATTGCACGCTTACCCCGACCTCTACGGTATATACCTTTGAGAATGCATTTGCCTCTGTTAAGCTGACCTTTACCACGCCGCTTTTGCTTGATCGCCCGGATATTCTCGCCCGCCCGGTGAGCTACGTCCATTATGCGGTCACGCCGAAATGCGATAAGCCCATTCGCTTCGTTTTCGGTATCAGCAGCCGCGCGTGCATCGATAAAACGACGCAGTCGGTACAGTTCAAGAAAACGCCCTATTCGCTCGCCTGCGGAAACGTATGCCAAAATCCGCTTGCCCAGTCGGGAGACAACGTCATGATCGACTGGGGATGGCTCCATCTCTGCGATCCCGACGTGCGAGTCGGCAGATTCGTTGACCAGGACGCCTTCGAAGCTCTGCCCATCAACCAGACCTACCGTCCTTACGTCGATCATCCCTATCTCCTGACCATCAAGCCCGCGCTTGAGGGTGTGATCACGCTTGCTTATGATGAGATCAACCCCATTGCCTATTTCGGCCGTCCGCTGAATGAGTATTACACGAAATATTTCTCCGATTTTGATGGCATGGTCAGAGCGGCCATGGCGGAATACAGCGAGATCAAGGCGGCGTGCGATGCGTTTGACGCTGAGCTGATGGCGGAAGCGGGCAAATACGGCGAGGATTACCGCAATATCACGACGCTTGCCTACCGCCAGGCGATCTCGGCGCATAAGCTGGTCGAGGATGAAGAGGGCAATCTGCTCTTCCTCTCGAAGGAAAACGATTCCAACGGCTGTATCGGTACGCTTGACGTGACCTATCCTTCCATCCCGCTTTTCCTGCGCTATAATCCCGAATTCGTCAAGGGAATGCTTCGTCCCATTATCCGATACGCACAGTCGCCCGAATGGCCGTTCGCATTTACGCCGCACGACGTTGGTCAATACCCGCTTGCCAACGGTCAGGTGTACGGTGCCGAAACGCTCTATTTGCGCGGGCCGAACGGAAGAGCGTACGGTGCGCATAAGCACGCGATGCAGATGCCGGTTGAGGAAGCGGGCAATATGCTGCTCTGCCTTGCCGCCGTCAAGAAATATTCGGGCGGTGACGATTCGCTCTTCAGAGAGAACAGCGCGCTGATGAAGCAGTGGGCCGATTATCTGGTCAAGTATGGCTACGACCCCGAGAATCAGCTCTGCACCGACGATTTCGCAGGCCACCTCTCCCGCAACTGCAACCTCAGCCTCAAGGCGATTCTCGGTATTGCTGCCTACGGTGAGCTCGCGGGTGACGCCGCGTACAGCGCGATCGCCGCTGATTATGCCCGCCGCTGGGAGACCGACGCCGCAGCCGCACACGGCGCGACCCGACTTGCCTTTGGCGACGAGGATGGCTGGAGCCTCAAATACAATATCGTATGGGACAACCTGCTCGGCTACCGCCTTTTCTCGGATGAGGTCAAGCAGCGTGAGATTGCCTTCTATGAAACCAAGTTCAACCGCTACGGCGTGCCGCTGGATAACCGTGCGGCGTATACCAAGATTGACTGGCTCCTCTGGTCCACACGAATTTGGGATGATGAGGGATATTTCTCCCGCGTCTGTGCGTCGATTATGAATATGATCAATGAAACGCCCGATCGCGTCCCGCTTACCGACTGGTACTTCACCGATACCGCGGCGTACCGCAATTTCCGTGCCCGCTCGGTTGTCGGCGGACTCTTTATCCGTCTGATTTAATTCAATATGTACGTTTATCAAAGGCTGAAGGATATGAGAGACGACTCGGATAAAAAGCAAGAGGATATTGCTTGTGTATTAAACATTACCAGACAGCAATACCGGCTTTATGAAAGCGGAAAGCGCGAAATGCCGATGCATCATTTTATCACCCTGGCAAAATACTATAATGTTTCTCTCGATTATCTCGCAGGGCTTGTCGATACGCTGAAGAAGCTCAGATGAACTATTCTTTCCCTGCGCACAATTTTATTCTGTCCTATCGCAGTCCCCCGGGATTCTCGAGGGACTGCTTGTCTTTGGTGTGATGTTGATCGGAATTTGAACGCGGCAGAGACTTGACTTGAGGAGCACTGATGTATTATAATGATTCTATCCAAAGACAAAAGGAGACAAGCAATGAAAAGCGAGATCAAAACCTTCGGGAAGATGCGGTATATGCTCCGCTATCCGCGGCAGTTTTCCGCCGAAGCAAAATATCCGGCCCTTCTGTTTTTGCACGGTGCGGGAACGCGGGGAACGCAGATTGAAAAACTGCGGGAGAACGTCTTTTTTTCGCTGACAGAGGCACTGGAGGATTTCCCGTTTGTCGTTTTTGCACCGCAGTGCTCCGAAAACACCTGGTTTGACTGCTTCGAGACCCTGCGGGATTTTGCAAGGTCGCTGTCCGCATTGGCGTTCGTTGATCCCGAACGGATTTACCTGATGGGAACGAGCATGGGCGGATACGCGTCGTGGCAGTTGGCCATGAGCTGTCCCGATCTTTTCGCGGCTGCCGTGCCGATCTGCGGCGGCGGAATGTATTGGAATGCGGCGCGCCTGGTCAACGTACCGATCTGGGCTTTCCACGGCGGGAAGGACAGAACGGTAAATGTAGAAGAATCGATTAAGATGGTAAATGCGGTCAACGCGCGCGGCGGTAGTGCCAGATTGACGGTTTATCCCGATCTCGCCCATAATGCTTGGAGTGATACGTACAGTAATCCGGAGGTTTATGCCTGGATGCTGGAGCACAAAAACGCGAATGCAAACGTGCTTGCGGATACATATCGGGACGGCGCTGTTTACGGTTGATTTTGCTTTGACGCGCTTTTCCGCATGACGAGATATATGTGGGTACTGCGCATCTGCGCGCAGTACCCACATTTTGCTTGTCCGGAGAAAAGTGTTTTGGGTTTCTCTTGCTTTTTTCTTTTTGATGTGTTACAATAATAAAAAGGATGAAAAAAAGTAATTTCAGCCGTAAACGTTTGATGGGACGAGGTGCAAGATGGAGCTTCGGAATATTATGACCTTCCTCAAAATTGCCGAAACGGGCAGCTTTACCCGCGCGGCCGGACAGCTTGGCTATAATCAGTCCACTGTGACTGTGCAGATCCAGCAGCTTGAGCAGGAGCTCGGCGTGATGCTCTTTGACCGTGTGGGCCGTCGGATCAATTTGACCGAAAAGGGATACGAATTTCTCGGTTATGCCAATGAAATTGTCCGCGCGGCGATGAAGGCAAAATCAATTGCGCAAAAGGATAAGGCGGCGACCGGGCTGATTCGTGTCGGCATTGTGGAGGAATTGCTGACGTCCACCTTCACGCAGATGCTGAAGCTTTATTATACCCGGTTCCCCGGTGTGGAAATCGATTTGCGGATTGACCGTTCGACCGATCAGCTGGCGGCTCTTCGTGCGGGAGAATTGGATATGGCGCTGATTCTTGACCATCCCACCGAGGGAGAGGAATTTATCCGCGCCTGGGAGCGGCGCGACCGCGCGGTTTTCGTGACACAGCCTGCCAATCTGATCTCGGGCACTCCCCTATCCTTGGAGGCACTTTGCGCACAGCGCCTGGTTCTTCCCGGGCGAAATTCCGCTTTCCGTTCGCTTTTTGAGAAGATTGTGGCCGAGGCGGGCATCAAGGTGACGCCTGCGATAAGCATTAACCACCTGGCGACCGTCAAGCATTTGCTTGCCGATGAAAACGTGGTTGCCCTTCTGCCCGAATATGCCGTTCGCGATGAGCTTGCCGACGGTGCGTTGCAGGTTCTCTCGATTGACTGCCCCGAAATGCGACTTCGTTCGCAGATGCTCTATCATCGCAACAAATTCGTCTCTCCCCCGATGCAGGAACTGATTGATCTCATGTCCCGCTACCGCGGACTTTGCCTGTAAGGAAACGCCTTGTGGGAATAATCAATCTCCCCGTAGGGGCGACCTGTGGTCGCCCGTCTTGATGCAGTGCAATACGTTCGAAGCGGGCGACCGCAGGTCGCCCCTACAGATGTACCGGGGAGTATAAATACCAACACAAAAAAGCATACCCGCCGTATCCGTGATGTTCTTAACGGA
>JAZNCR010000055.1:0-19595 GCA_045587605.1 Eubacteriales bacterium | reverse complement strand
GGCGGCGAGCTGTTCAATATCCTCGGGATCGTGTGTGACGAGGATGATGCAGGCCGATTTTGCCGTTTCGCGCAGAAGCGGATAGAGCCGCAGGCGAAGGGGGCGGTCGAGCGCGCGAAAGGGTTCGTCAAGCAGGATTGTGTCGCCGCCATAGGCGAGTGCACGTGCCAGCGCAACCCGCTGCTGCATCCCGCCCGATAGCTCGTGCGGATACTGATCGGCCGCCTCTGCAATTTCAAGCAGCTGAAGCAGCTCGGTCACGCGCGGCATCGACTCGGCGTTATCCTGCAGCACAAGATTCACGTTCTGTGCCGCCGTCAGCCAGGGCAGAAGTCTCGGCTCCTGGAACATATACGCCACTCGACCGACTCCCGCAATCGACCCGCCATCGGGCACCTCAAGTCCGGCAATCAGCCGCAGCAGGGTTGTTTTCCCGCACCCGGATGCACCGATGATTGCCGTCGCACCGGGGGACGCAATCGAAAAATCAAGCCCATCGAGCACCTGATTGTCGCCAAATCGCTTACTCAGCGCGGAAATCTCAATCATCAGCCAACCTCCTCAATCAAGTTTTTGGGGGATTTCAAAGGGCGCTTTTTTCAAAAAGCCCCCTTTGACGGGGTGCGGGGCAGAGCCCCGGGAATCCGTTCGATCAGCGCCATCAGAATATATTCGATTCCCACGCTGAGCAGAATTACCGTCAGCGTCCAGGCGAACAGATCGGTCGTTTCAAGATAAACTTTGGTGTTGTACAAATTACTTCCGATGGATACGGGAGGCGTGCAGAGAACCTCTGCGGCAATTCCCGCCTTCCACGCCATACCAAGCGTTGCACGGCAGGCCGAGATGAAATAGGGCATCACGGCCGGCACGTACAGACGGCGAAGCCGACGCATCGGCGGGATCGCATATACCTTTGCCATTTCCTTATAGCCGGGATCAATCGCCGCAATTCCTGTATCGAGATTACCCCAGATGACGGGCAGGACGATGAGTGCCGCCATGACAGCGGGCAGAATATCCCGCTCAAGCCAAACAAGCGCCAGAAGGATAAAGGAGGCGACCGGTGTGGCCTTGATCACGGAGAGAAAAGGAAGCATAAGCCGACGGAAAAAGGGCAAAAGAGAACCGAGTGCCGCGAGCAGACAGCCGGCCAGAAGCGCGGCAAGGGCACCTGCCAGAACACGGCCGAAGGAGGCCGCCGTTGCCAGCCAGAACTCCTGCGTGACGATCAATTCCCCGAGACGCCGAAGCACCTGCACGGGGGAGGGGAGTAATAATTCCAGATCCACCGCGTGCGCCGCAATGAGCCAGGCGGCGAGCCAAAAGGCTGCGACGCCGGCCCATCCGAGCGCAGCGCGCAGCCGAGCGTTTCTCATTTGTTCAGATAGTAGAACCCGTCATCGGGCTGCGCACCGCCGATGGATGCGGGATTGGCGGCATACAGGACACCGTAGAGGGCGGTGAGGGTGGTCTTCATTTCCTCGCCCGTGATCAGGCAGATGTTCGAGGTCGGAATTGCCTTTTTAGCCAGTGCCGCCTTGGGAATAATGCCTGCGGCTTCAATCATCACCGAGGCTTCCTCAGACTTTGTGTTTACGAATTCCACCGAAGCGGCGTATTCCTCGAGGAAGGTGCGGACGGCATCGGGGTAGGTTTCGGCAAAGGTACGGTTGACGATGATGACACCCTGTACCAGCGTCGTGTCGGCGATGGCATCCCATGCCGCGGTCATGTCAACGGCGATGCGCAGGTTTGCATTGTTCGAGAGGGCAGAGGTGACGTTCGGCTCGGGGAGAAGACCGATGGTTGCTTTGCCGGAAGCAAGCGCAGTAATGACCTCAGCATGCTCGGTCAGGTATTCAACCGTGACGTCCTTGCCGGGCGTAAGACCGTTCTCGGTCAGCACGTGGTTGAGAATATACTCGGGTGTTGCACCCTTACCCGAGGCGTAAATGGTCTTTCCCTTCAGGTCGGCTACCGATTTGACGCTTTCACCGGCTTCGACGAGATACAGAACGCCTTTGGTGTTGATGCCGGCGACCTGAACCGCTCCCTTGGTTTTCTGATACAGAACGGATGCAACGTTGACAGGAACAGCCGCAATGTCGACGTTGTTGCTGATAACAAGCCCATTCACTGCGTCGGGCGCACTTTCGATGGTAAAGGTATAATTGAGCTTCGCCTCACCCTTGCCGGCGGTGTCCATCAGCGGAGCCAGACCCATGCCGGTCGGACCCTTGAGCGCGGCGATGCGGACGGTTTCGGGCATCACGGGAGCGGGCTCTGTGTCGGGCGTGATGGTCGTATCGACGGGGAGGGGCGTCGTATCGGCGGTGCCGTCGTTATCGGTTTGCGCGCAGCTGCCGAGCGCGAGGGGGAGGACGAGCAGAAGCGCGAGAAGAAGTGCGGAGAGTTTCAGATGTTTCATGATAATTCCTTTCTGTGGAGAAAAATAATCTATGGTCAATGATAGCGGCCCGGCATGACGTCTCGGTTGAGAAGCGTGAATTGTTTGCCGGAACGAATCAGAAAGCCATCCTGTTCAAGTGTTTCAAGCGCACGGTAGAGGGAAGCGCGGCTGATGTCGAGTGTATCCGCCATGGCCGATATTGAGGTTGTGCAGATAAATGTATCGCTGCCGCCTGCCATGCCGTCCAGATAAAGGGCCAGTCTCCGCTCGGCGCTGCCGGCGGTGTAGGTGGTGATCTTGCGGTTCAGAAAAGCAATGCGGTCTGCGAGAAAGGTCAGACAGTTGTCACGGAAGCGTGGAGAGCGGTCAAGCAATCGATGCACGGCGGATTCCTCGATGATCAGCATATCGGTTCTGCACGCCGCCGTCATCCGGCTCATTGGCGTATTGGCCGAGGCAAAAAGCTGTGCCGCGCCGACCAGATCATCTTTGGCAATGGTACGGAGCAGAACCTGCCGCGCCGCGTCGGTCGAATAAATCTCAACCCTGCCGCCGAGAACAAGCGCCATCCAGCGATCGGCCGCACCGTATACGATTTTATCACCTGACGCAAAGGAAATCTCTGCATAACCGCCTGCCGCCGCCTCGGCGGCAAGTGTCGATTCGTCGGAGAATACGCCCGAAAAAAGCCGATGTCTCAAGAGTGCGTCTTTGGCGTTTGGCGAGAGCGGATGCTGTATTTTTTTTATACCAATCACCTCCAACTGTCTCATATGAGACAACTTACGAGGATATTATACTGCATTATACGCGGATTGTCAATAGCTTTTTTGGAAATTATACGAAAAAAGTATAAATTACTTTTCCCGTCCCCTCGACGTTTCGTTTTGCAGGAATCATTCGAAAAATGAGGTGTCGTGCAGATATGCACGACACCTCATTTGCGTAATAAGAAAAATCGATTTTCTTTTGACGGAAGGTTTTGCGGGGAGGCGGGGCAGCGCCCCAATCCTCACAAGGTAAACAACTTAATCATTTTCACAGCCGGCTCTCCATCCGCCTCAACGACCTCGCCCAGCGCAAAGAATCCCTCTTTGCCGCACAGGCACAGTCGTGTGCCGAGCGACGCGCGGCATCCGAGCTTTTTGGCCGCTACCGCACATCCGCCGCGAATCAGTTTTTCATGAAATTCACCGAGACGGAGCGAGGAAAGTGCGGAAAAAAGCGCCTCAAGCGGAATCAGCGCGGCGCGGCGTTCCTCGGCCGACATTTCCTCCAGCCGATCAAGCGTTAGCGCACGGTCAAGGGAAAAGCCGCCCGATGCGCACCGACGCAGGCTTGCCATTGCGCCGCCGCATCCGAGCCGCGCTCCAATGTCGGCACAAAGGGTGCGGATGTAGGTTCCCTTGGAGCAATGCACGTCCAGCAGATAGTCGGTCGGCAGATCGGCGGGGGTGCAGGTAAGGGAATAAATCTCGATCGGCCGCGGAGCGCGCTCTATTTCGCCGCCTGCCCGCGCAATGTCGACAAGCTTGCGTCCGTCGACCTTCAGCGCACTGTACATGGGGGGAATCTGCTCGCTCTTGCCTACCATGGACGCACACGCAGCCGCGACGTCCTCAGGGGAAGGAATTGCATCGGTTTCGGTCAGCACCCTGCCGGTAATATCCTCGGTGTCGGTCGTCATACCGAGCCGGAGGGTAGCGGTGTAGCGCTTGTCATCGCTGACCAGGTATTCGGCGGCTTTTGCCGCTCGCCCAACGAGAACAAGCAAAAGTCCGGTTGCCAGCGGATCAAGCGTGCCCGTGTGTCCGACGCGGCGGGCGTTGTAAAGCCGCCTTACGCGGGAAACAATGTCATGTGAGGTCGGTCCCTTTGGCTTATCAATCAGGAGTACACCCGAGAGGGTGGGGTCTTCTTGCGGTTTTGCCATGAAAAATTCCTTCTTTTTGTTAAATCAAAATATCTTCGATGCGGCGCTTGGGAACAAAATGGCGGCCGTCCTCGTCTCTGTAATAGGCAGAATTTGCACCCGGCGCAAGGTCAACAAGGGTGATTTCCTCGTCCGGCTTACCCAGCGCGACCACCAGCTGAGGACGGTACTTGGCAGGATCGATGCCGAAGGTCTCGACCACCGCTTCGGCGCGGAAGCTGCCGATCATGCATCCGCCATATCCTGCCTCGGCGGCGGAGAGCAGAATCGTCTGTGCCACAATGCCCACGTCACGGTTGGACGCGGCGGGGTTGGGGACGACCGAAAGATTTTGACAGATGACGATATACGCCGTCGGTGCATGGCCGACGGGGGGGAGGGTAATGTCGGGCAGATTGCGTGCCCAAGCCGTCAGCGGAAGCATTTTTGCGCACGCCTCCTCGCCTTCGATCAGCCGATAGCAGAGCGGCTGGAGATTTGCGGCGGAGGGGGTGAGACGGGCGGCATCGATTGCTGCAAGCAAAACCTCGTGCGGAATGGGCTTCGACATATCATAGCTGCGATAGCTGCGGTTAGCGAGAATCAAATCCTTGAAATACATGACCTTCTCCTTTCAGTTTTCGTCGGGGGCGGTCAGCGTAACGGCGTGAATCGGCATCCCCTGTGCGGAAAAATTGCGTTCGTATTCGGTCATCACATTTCCCTCTGCCCATTCGCTTGCGTGCAGATCCCGTGTCAGACGGGAGAGCGTCCAGCCGGTTGCTTCGGCCTCCTCAAGCGTAAAATCAAAGAGCCCCACGTTGTCGGTTTTGAAGCGGATCTCCCCCCCGGGCATGAGCAGGGAACGGTAGACCGCGAGAAAATTCCGATGGGTCAGGCGGCGCTTGGCATACCCCTTCTGCGGCCACGGGTCGCTGAAATTGAGATAGATGCGGCTGAGACAGCGCGGGGGGAGCCATTCGCTCAGGTTTTGTGCATTGCCGATCAGAAAACGCAGATTGTCAGGGCGGCTGTCTGCCGCGGCAGCTGCGGATTCGAGTGCGGTTACCATGACGTTTGCGACGCGTTCAACTGCAATCAGATTGAAATCCGTCTCGGCGGACGCAGTGCCGATGGCAAATCCGCCCTTTCCGCAGCCGATCTCAAGGCAAAGCGGACGGGGTTGCGGAAAAGCAAATTGCGGATTTTCATGCAATTTATCGGTATCGGTAATCAAAAGATGGGAACAAGCCGCAATTCTTTCGTCGGCATGCTTTTTTTTTCGCATTCTCATCTTGCTATTTGCTCCTTTATTTGATAAAATATATATATACGTATTTTTCGCGTCCGAAACGACGCGCTTTGCACATGATGTATTTTGTACATGATGTATTATATCATATTTCATAAGAACTTGCAAGGCAATTTCCGAGGAAAGGATGGAACCGATGGAAAAACAGATATTTCTTGACCGTGTCCGTCAGACACTGACGGAAAAGGGAATTGACGATAGAGCCATTGCGCATCAGCTGAAGAGACTCAGTCAGTATATTGATGAAGAGGGCGGGGACAACGTTGAGCGAATGCTGGACGAGGAGGATCCCGTTCTGCTGGCGGAGGAGATCTGCTCGATTCTGCGGCGGAATGCCGCCCGCCGTGCGGCCGCGGTTGCCATTGACGATGCGGCAGGGGAGAGCAAGGCATCGGACGCTGTACCGCAGCCCGAGAAGCACACGTCCGTACAGGTGCAAGCTGTGCCGGCCGAGGAAAGCGTACCTGCGCCGACGCGGGAGATCGATATCGTTGAGCTTCCCTCCGTCATGCAGGGCGGCGGACCCGCTGCCGACTATGTTGAGATGCCGGTGCTCGACCCGGATGATGACGTAAAAATTGCCGATTTCCCATCGGCAGAGCCGCGTCCCGAGAAGCGGGAAAAACGCCGCAAGACCCTTGAGGTTGATCGGATGCAGTCGCGTGCGGCCGAATATGCGGGAGAAACGGGCGGACCGCTCTTCTGGGTGCTCTTTCTTCTTTCCCTGCCGTTTGCCGCGGTAATCGGTCTTGGCGTAATTTTGATTTTTATCGGTCTTTTTGCCCTTCTCGCCGCGATGATGGTGGTCGGATTTGCTGCGCTGATCGCGGTGGCGGCAGGCGGAACGGCATTTACGCTGATTGCGCTGATCTATGGCATCGTGCAGATCTTTACCACCCTGCCGATCGGTCTTTATGAGATCGGTATTGCGATTACGGCGGGCGCATCGGTTCTTTTTGTTTCTATTCTGCTCTATAATTTCACCGTTCGTTTGCTGCCTTACGTGATGAAGCAGCTCGGCCGCTTCTTCGGCTGGTCGCTGCGTCGGCTGAAAATGCTGTTTATTTATGTGAAAGGAGCGTGCGCTAAGCTGTGAGAGCAACCTCGATTATTTTTCTCATTCTCGCGCTCGTGCTTGTCCTCGTTGGGATCACGACCTGTGCGGTTGCGGATGCCATGGCAGACGAGCAGGGGATCGTGCTCTTTGACCAGATTGCAGACGAAAACGATAATCTGATCTATACATATAATTATGCACACGACGCCATCAAAAAGGTTTCCGTTGACGTGGAGGATGCGGATATCTTCATTCACGGCGGAAGCGAGTCGGCATATATTGAACTGGTCAATTTCACAAAGGGATCGTATGATCTTTCCTCCACCAATCTCACGCTCTCGGTCGTGGATAATTCCAGCCTGCTCAAGCTGTTTTCCCTGACCACCGACGGGTTTAATTTTGACGGCTTCCGCCATTATCTGAAATCCTTTGATTTCGGCGATAAGCCGCGCGCAATTCATATCTATTTGCCGACCGACGGTGCAATCAAGCAGTTTGATATTAAAGTGAGCACGGGGAATCTGTCGCTTTCCGATGTTGTGCTTGAGGCCGATTTGTCCGTCGAAGTGGGCGAGGGGGAGATTTCGTTTGAGCGACTGAAAACGGCATCCGACCTTTCGCTTAAGCTGGAGAAGGGAACGGTTTACTTCTCGGGCGTCGAATCGCGCACGTTGACCGTGGATGCGGGAGAGGCCGAGATCGAGCTTGACGAATATGCCGCCGCGCGGGGATTGACCATCAATCTTCGGGTCGGTGATATTCTCCTTCGTCCTGTCCAGGCCGACTATGCGGGACATACCGTCCAGCTCAGCGCACCGAACGGTAAGGTTCGCTATTTCGGCGAAGCGCTTGACGGAGGATACGATATGATTGGAACCAACGAAGACGCCTATACCGTTGCCATGACCACCGAGGACGGCGATATTACCGTTGAATAACCGAAGAGAAAGTACAGAGACAGGGCGGGAGCTTGCTCCCGCCCTGTCTCTGTGAAAAGGCCCGCCCCCCCTCCGCAGGGGCGACCTGTGGTCGCCTGCCGCCGCACGATATGATCTCATATGGAACGGAAGGTTGACCCCTATCGCATATGCCGACAAATCAAACGAGGGCAATATTACTCCCCAATGCAGATTTTTGTCCCCCAATGTCGTTTTTTCCTTGAATTGGCGGTGTATATGTGATATACTTAATAAGATAGGGCGTGCGAGCGCCCGGTTTTCGTTTAATGCGGAGGAAGCACCGGTGTCGGACGTGAGAAAAAAACGGGTGGAGGCAGGACTGATTGCCATATGCTCGTTTATCTATTTTGTCAGTTATTTTTCAAGAAAGAATTTTGCCGCCGTCATGGCGGGTATGATTGCCGACGGGATCATCGATAAGGTGGATGGCGGGCATATCGGGACGAGCCTGTTTTTTTGCTACGGCATAGGACAGTTTGTCAGCGGCTATCTCGGGGATAAGGTCCGCCCGCAGTATCTCATCCTGTTTGGCGTGTCGACGGCCTGCCTGTGTAACTTGGTGATGCCGTACGTCGGCAGTGCGGCACTGATGATCGTTGTTTGGGCCATCAACGGCTTTGCGCAGGCCATGTTCTGGCCGCCGATCGTCAAGCTGCTCTCCGAGAATCTTGACAACGAGACCTTTATCAAGTCAAATCTTTTCGTTGCGATCGCGGCACATATCGCCACCATTATGCTCTATTTGTTTATCCCCGTTTGCCTGCGCTTCTGGGATTGGCAATCGGTCTTCTATGCGGCATCAATTCTGGCGTTTCTGACCGTTCCCATCTTTGTCATCGTGCTCAAAATTCTGATTGCGGGCGGCGTTCGGGATATTCCGCAGCCGACCGAGCCGAAAAAAGAGGCTCGCGCCGAGTAAAGCACGCAGTCGGAGCGTGGTTATCTGCGCCTGCTTTGGCAGGCGGGTATCCTTCCCGTTTTTCTTTGTATCATGATGATGGGCTTTCTGCGTGACGGTATCGAGAGCTGGCTGCCCACCCTGTATTCGGAGGCTTTTTCACAGGATGCGTCCGACTCGATTCTGATCTCGGTCGTGATTCCGATTTTCTCGATCGTCATGACGGCAGTCGCCATGCTTGCCCACAAGCACGCCTTTTTTGCCAACGAGGTTCGCTCGGCCCTCGTCCTGTTTGCCGGCTGTATCGTAATGGGCGTTATGGTCCGTTTCCTCATTCCCCTTCATTCTCCCGCGGCAAACGTCACCTGCCTTGTAGTCGCCGCCCTGATGAGCGGATTTATGCACGGCTGTAACTTCATGCTGATCTCCTGCCTGCCGGGGCGCTTTGCGCGGGTGCATCGCGCCGCCACAACCAGCGGCTTCTGCAACGCCTGCGTATACATCGGCGCGGCGATTTCCATGTACGGCATTGCCCTCTTGGCCGAAAACTTCGGCTGGACGCTGACGGTAACCTCTTGGATTATCGTGGCCGTGCTCGGCGTGCTTCTCTCCTCTCTCGCCCTTTCCCGCTATTCAAAATTTATCCGTGCGGACAAATAAGAAAAGCAGACTTCGGTAAAAACCGAGGTCTGCTTTTTGCTTGAAATTTATACATTGAAGCGGAAGAGAACCACGTCGCCGTCGGCGATGACGTACTCCTTGCCCTCGCTTCGGACAAGTCCCTTTTCCTTGGCGGCATTCATGCTGCCGCAGGCAATCAGATCGTCGTATGCAACGATTTCGGCGCGGATGAAGCCGCGCTCAAAGTCGGAGTGGATTTTGCCTGCCGCCTGGGGGGCCTTGGTGCCGCGGGTAATCGTCCACGCGCGGACCTCCTTCGGACCTGCCGTCAGGTAACTGATCAGACCCAGCAGGGAATAGCTTGCCTTGATCAGCCGATCCAGACCCGATTCGGCAATGCCGAGGTCCTCGAGGAACATGGCCTTTTCCTCGCCGTCGAGCTCGGCAATCTCTGCCTCAAGGGATGCGCAGATCGGCAGGATTCCCGCCTTTTCTTCCAGTGCGTGCGCCTTGAGCGCCATATAGAGCGCGTTGTCGGTCGGCTCACTGCCAACCTCATTTTCACCGACGTTTGCGACGTAAATGACGGGCTTGAGCGAGAGAAGGGGCGTCTCGGAGAGAAGCGCCAGCTCGTCCGGCGTGTAGTCGAGCGCGCGTGCGGATTTGCCTTCCTCAAGTGCGGTCTTGACACGTTCGAGCAGCTCAAGCTCCTCGGCCAGCGTCTTGTCACCCTTCATGGCCTTGCGCGTGCGGTCGATGCGGCGTTCAACCAGCTCAAGATCGGAGAAGATCAGCTCGAGATTGATGGTTTCAAGGTCTCTGAGCGGATCAACCTTACCGTCGACGTGAATGATGTTGTCGTCGACGAAGCAGCGGATGACGTGAACGATCGCATCCACCTCGCGGATGTGCGAGAGAAATTTATTGCCCAGACCCTCACCCTTTGATGCACCGCGGACAAGACCTGCGATGTCAACGAATTCAATGATGGCAGGGGTATATTTTTCGGGATTGTACATTTCGGCCAGCACGTCAAGACGGCTGTCGGGAACCGAAACGATGCCGACGTTCGGCTCAATGGTGCAGAAGGGATAGTTGGCAGATTCCGCACCTGCGTTGGTGATGGCGTTGAACAGCGTGCTCTTGCCCACGTTGGGCAGACCTACGATACCGAGTTTCATGAAAAGCTCCTTTAGGGAAAAGTCATTATATATACGCTGTTCTACATTATATCATATAAAGACACGCTTTGGCAAGAGCAAAGCGGAATTTTGTTTGATCGGCCAAAGTCAGAGGGGAAAATACTGCCTTGTCCAACGGTGGAGGGGCCTTTGTGATGAAAATTTGAATCTTTTCTGATTTTTCCTCATATAGACTTGGCAAGCGGAAAACAATATGCTATACTAAATGGTAGAAAAGATTCCTTTTTTTACAAGAATTTTCTCTCGGTTCATGAATCGTTCATCACTTTTCGGGAAAACATGATATAATGAACTTGGTCAAATTTATAACAAAGTTAACAATTTAACAAGCCATAAAATTAAGGAGGAAAAAATCATGCTGGATACCAAAATTTTAGTCGTTGATGATGATGCCAATATCTGTGATTTACTGAAGCTCTATTTTGAAAACGAGGGTTACGAGGTCAAGACAGCCAATGACGGCATGGAAGGAATCAATTTCTTCAAGCTTTACGAGCCCGATCTGGTTCTGCTTGACATTATGCTGCCCAAAAAGGACGGCTGGCAGGTTTGCCGTGAGATCCGCGAAATGTCCAACAAGCCGGTCATTATGATCACCGCAAAGGGCGAGGTGTTTGACAAGGTGCTCGGCCTTGAGCTGGGTGCGGATGACTTTGTGGTCAAGCCCTTCGACATGAAAGAGCTGTCCGCTCGCGTCAAGGCTGTCCTTCGCCGCTACAGCGCGCAGGGCACGCAGAATGACGATGAAGTGATCAAATTCGAGAACATCGAGATCAGCCTGCAGAAGTACGAGCTTAAGCTGAAGGGGAAGTCTGTCGATATTCCGCCCAAGGAGCTCGAGCTGCTCTATTTCCTCGCGGCAAACGCGCCCCGCGTCTTTACCCGTGATCAGCTGCTTGACAAGGTCTGGGGCTTTGATTACCTCGGCGACTCGCGTACCGTCGACGTTCACGTAAAGCGTCTGCGCGAAAAACTGGAGGGTGTATCCGATAAGTGGGTCCTCAAGACGGTCTGGGGTGTCGGCTACAAATTCGATCTTCTCCCGTAAATTCCTGCCGATTTATTCGGCGCATCAATCTCTGAAGGAGTCGGCGTAAATGTTCAAAAGTGTCTTTACGAAGTATATTACCGCATTTATGCTGATTATCATCTTCAGCTTTGCGATGATGATTTCGATTATCACCTCCATCGTCAATACCTATTCGGTTCAGGTCAAGGAGGATATGGTATCGCGTGCCGCGCAGACCGCGGCAGAGTATATTGAGGCAGAGATGGAGAACAACGGCCTTCATGACTTTTCCTCGCTGACCGCAATTTACCGTGATCGCGTCCAGCCCGTGCTTGACGTTGTGGCCATGCAGACTGAGGATATTATCCTGCTCATCACCGATAATGCCGGAACGATTCTGATGATGGGCGGTGAGAGCGAGACGGATTTCACCGGTCGTGCGATTCCCAAAACCTTAATGGATGAGATCAACAACGGTGTGGAAATTCGTCAGCTTGACGAGCTTGAGGGACTTTTTGAACGCCCCTATCTCATCTATGCGACCCCTGTTTTTGTCGGCGACTATTCGGTGGAGGGTACCGTATTTGCCTGTTCGTCCTCTATGTCGCTCAACCCTCTGATCGAGGTCATGATTAAGACGGTCGTTATGGCGAGCCTGTGGGTTGCGCTTGCGGCGCTGATTGCCGTTTATTTCATCAGTGACCGCATCATCAGCCCGCTTAAAGCCATGAGCCGTGCCGCCAAGCAATTTGCTGCCGGAAACTTTGACGTGCGCGTGCCGGTCACGGGACGTGACGAGGTTGCGGAGCTCGCCGTGGCCTTCAACCATATGGCCGATTCGCTTGCCAACTTTGAAACGATGCGAAATTCCTTTATGGCAAACGTGTCGCACGATCTGCGGACGCCGATGACCACCATATCGGGCTTCATTGACGGTATGCTTGCCGGAGCGATCCCGCCCGAGAAGCATGACTATTATCTGGGCATCATTGCATCCGAGGTCAAGCGGCTGGCTCGTCTTGTCTCCTCGCTGCTCGATATTTCCCGAATGCAGGCAGGAGACCGGAAGTTCAATATGGTTCCGTTTGACATCTGTGAGATGGCGCGGCAGATTATCATTTCCTTTGAACAGAAATTGGAGGCAAAAAATCTTGACGTCGAGTTTGATGCCGACGAGGACAAGATTTTCGTGCTTGCCGACCATGATGCGATTTATCAAATCCTGTATAATCTATGTGATAATGCCGTAAAATTCTCAAGAGAGGGCGGTAAGTACCGAGTTTCTCTGCATATATCCGAGAAGGATAGAAAGCTGCACGTTACGGTGTTCAATGAAGGGCAGGGCATTGCTCCCGATGATATTCCCTTTGTGTTTGAACGATTTTATAAGAGCGATAAGAGCCGAGGACTCGATAAGACCGGCGTCGGACTGGGTCTCTATATTTCCAAAACCATCATTGCGGCGCATAAGGAGAAGATTTGGGTGGAGAGCGATTTCGGCGAAAACTGCGCATTCCATTTCACCTTAACGCCAACCTATACCCCCCTCAAAGAGGCGCATTCGCGCACCTGACTTTGGGAAAAGGAGAGTTTACCCATGGAAGAAAAATTCAATTCTGCCGAATCGGCGGAGCAAGCGCCCCAAAGCGGGCAGCCAAAGCAGATATATTGCTGGAATTACGGAGAGCAATCGGCATACGACACCGTGTACCGCCGAAAAAAACACCGCGGCGGTGCTCTGGCATTTGCCGTGATTATGACGCTGGCCTTCCTTGTCAGCTTCGGCGTACTGGTCGGCGTTCTGCTTCATTATGCGGATATGCCCGAGATCGATCGGCTCAATCCCTATGCGGATTATCCTGCCGACAACGCGCAGAATAATGATTCTCAGGCGGCAGAGACGCGCGTGATTTACGTGCGTGAATACGACAGCGAAAGCGGTGTGCTGACCATCCCCGAAATTGCCGAGGCAATCAAGCCGTCGGTTGTGGGGGTTAAGGTGATGACGCAGTCGGGTGCCGGTATCGGAACCGGCTTTGTTATCCGCGAGGACGGGTATATTGCCACCAATCAGCACGTGATTGAAAATGCCCTTGCGGTAACGGTAATTTTTCACGACGGAACCGAAGAGCGTGCAGAGATCGTCGGAAGTGACGCCATGAGTGATCTGGCGGTGCTGAAGATTGAGGGGGAGAATTACCCCGCCGTCGAATTCGGCGATTCGTCTGCCCTTGTGGTGGGAGAGTCGGTGGTCGCCTTCGGTACACCGGCAGGCCTTGAGCTTGCGGGAACGGTGACCGACGGAATTATCTCGGCAATCAACCGAAACGTAAAAATCTATAACGACGAGGGCGTGCTGAGCAAGCGCATGACGCTGATTCAGACCAACGCCAACATCAACCCCGGAAATTCGGGCGGCCCGCTGGTCAATGACCGCGGACAGGTTATCGGTATCACGACCATGAAGCTGACAGGAAATTATATCGTTTCCTATGAGGGACTCGGCTTTGCCCTGCCGATCAACGGTGCGGCGGAAATTCTGAATTCTCTCATCGAAACGGGATCTGCCGGAGAGAGCAGCTTCGTTACCTCGCGTCCGGTCATCGGCATCAAGGGCGGCAACGTTACCCGCGTGTCGGGCTATGCGGCGGACGGTATCGTCGTTACCGAGATCAATCCGGATTATCCCGTGGCAGCCTCCGGACTTGCAGTAGGAGACGTCATCGTCGAAATCAACGGGATTCGGGTTCGTACGGTTGTCGAGCTGAATGCCGTTACCGAAGATATGAACGGCGGAGATACCGTTACCCTCACCGTGAACAGAAGCGGAAAGGAAGTTCAGATTGAGCTCGTCCTCGGTTGGGAAAAATAAGGAAAAGCGGCTTTCGCGCAAATATGCGCGGAAGCCGCTTTCCAAATTTTTATCAAATATCAAATAGAAAAGCAAAAATGATTGACAAATCTGTATCGAACGGATATAATATATAAATATATAATAAGAAAAGGGAACATCATACATCCCTATCCTGCGGATGAGCAGATTTTATTCCGCAGAACAAAGAAGGTTCTTTCGAACACACCCCCGGACAGAAAGGAAAATCAGCTTTTATGGCAACCTTCAATGAATTCATTACATATATGCGTTCCTTTAATGAGATTACCTTGATCGTGCGGCTGGGGCTTGCTCTCTTTTTGGGTGGACTGATTGGGCTTGAGCGGGAGCGCAAGCGCCGGCCTGCCGGCTTCCGTACCCATATGCTGGTTTGTCTCGGCTCGGCACTGACCATTCTGATCAGCCAATATCTGCAGATTAAGGGGCTCGCGCTTGATGTTACCCGTCTTGCCGCGCAGGTGATCAGCGGAATCGGTTTTCTTGGAGCAGGCACCATTATCGTTACCGGCCGTCAGCAGGTCAAGGGACTCACGACGGCTGCGGGACTCTGGTCTGCCGCCTGTATGGGTCTTGCCATCGGTATCGGCTTTTACGAGGGCGCGCTCCTGACCTGCGTTGTCATGATCGTGGCCAATACCGTCTTTACCCGAATGGAGCGCAAATTGCTTGCAACCGCCCGCACAATGAATATTTATGTCCAGTTCAATCAGTCGGACGACGTGTCGCAGGTGATTGCCATGCTCAAGGAAAAAGGACTGCGTATCATCGATGTGGAAATCACCAAGATGAAAGCCGATCGGGATATTTATCCGAGTGCCATGTTCCTTGTAGATATGCGCAAGAAAATTCCGCACACCGAAATTCTCGCCGCGCTTGCCGGAATCGATGGCATCCGCTCGGTGGAGGAGCTGTAAAAAACCATAAAAATGCCCGTGCACATTTTTGTGTATGGGCATTTTTCTTTTCGGTCGGCGTGATTATGCCGCGGAATCGGCGGGCGCGGGGATGAATCGGATCTCCTTGATCGTGATGTCCTCAAGCGGCTTGTCACTTCCGTTGACCGGCTGGGCGGCAATCCAGTCGACCGTTTCCATGCCTGCCGTTACACGGCCGAAGGCAGCGTAGTCACCGTCAAGATGGGTCTTTGTCTCGTGCATAATGAAAAACTGCGAGGATGCAGAGTTGTTATCATGTCCGAAGCGTGCCATCGAGATGACACCGCGCGTGTGCGCCAGCTCATTGATAAAGCCGTTGGAGGTGAACTCGCCGAAAATCTTGTTGGGAGAGCCCTCGTATCCAAGCCCGTCCGTGCTGCCGCCCTGGATCATAAACCCGCTGATGACGCGGTGGAAGATCAGGCCGTCGTAAAACTTTTCGCTGACGAGCGCTTGAAAGTTGGCGACTGTCTTGGGGGCGATGTCGGGATAAAGCTCAAGCCGGATAATGCCGCCGTTTTCGAGCTCAAGCTGAACGTAATTGGTGACGGTATCGGTTGTTTCAAGCCGTTCGGTAAAGAGACTGTCCGGGGTCTTGTTCGAAGCGCCCTTGCCTGCGCAGGCGACGGAGGTCAGCAGAAGGGCCGGGAGAAGCAAAAGAGAGAAAAGCTTTTTCATCGTATATCCTTTCCGTAAAGTTTAGTTTCGATCAGTTTAGCAAAAAAACGTGCTTTTGTCAAGAGAGTGGCGTGGATCAGGATAAAATGATGCACCGCGGCATATACTTTGGACAGGCATGAGAGGGGGGATACGATGCGGGATGAGCAGAAAACGCTGCGCCGTGCGGCATGGGTAATCTGTGCGGCGGGCGGTGTCGTGGGCGGATGGGTGGCGATCCGATTCATTCTTCCCCTGGCGGCCCCCTTTCTGATTGCATGGCTTCTGGCACTTTTCCTTGACCCGCTCGCAGAAAAGATGAAGGAACGCACGCATATTCCCCGCCGGCTTTGTGCCGTGATTTTGCTGACGCTGACCTTGCTTCTGCTTGCCCTGCTTGTTACGCTCGGGATCAATCGGTTAATTTTTGAGCTTCAGCGTTTGCTCGATTGGCTGAGCCGGGACGGCGGACGGCGAATCACAGCCGTTATCGGGGAGATCACCGATCGCTTCAATACCTTCAGAGCGTCCTTCCCGTTTCTGCATTTTCTTTGGAGCAATGAGGAATTAACGGGTCTGTGGAGCGGCATTGATGAAATTGCGTCCGGCGTCATTTCCGATACGGTATCGGAAATCAGCGCCGCGATTCCCGCCATGATCGCGTCGCTTCTGCGGGCGCTTCCGGGGGCGATGCTTTTCTTTGGCGTATGGCTGATTGCCTGTTTTTATTTTTGCCTTGATCTGCGCGCGATTCACGCCGCAATTTCGGTTCTTTTGCCGGATGCGTGGCGTGTGCGTGTGCCGGCCCTTCGCCGACGTGCGGCGGTAACGGCCTTGCGCTGGATGCGGGCATATTTGCTGTTGCTTCTTTTGACCTTTCTCGAGCTTCTGATCGGCTTTTCCTTGCTCGGACTCGAATATGCCTTTTTGCTGGCGCTTGTCATTGCTCTGGTCGATCTGATGCCCGTGTTTGGTGTGGGAACGGTGATGATTCCCTGGGCGGTGGTTCTGCTCATCGGAGGGAACTATTATCTTGGCTTTGGTGTTTTAATCATTTATGCGGTCATCGCCGTGATCCGCCAAATTGCCGAGCCGCGCATCGTCGGCAGCAGCATCGGGCTTCACCCGCTTTTGACCCTGGCCTCTCTTTACGTCGGCCTTAAGCTGTTCGGCATTGCGGGGATGCTGGCAGCCCCGGCGGCCGCGCTCGCGCTCGGTCTGATTGTCGGCGGGGCAAGGGAAACGGAAAAAGAAGCACGCGTGAAAAAATTGTAAATATATTATGGGTTGAATTGACAGAACCCGCGAAAAATGGTATCATAAACGAAATTGAAAAAACGATTGACGGAGGATGAAAATGAAGATTTCCACCCGCTATGTATATGATGTGAAGGATGTTCTGACCCTGCGTGCCCTGCTCGACCGGTCGGCTGAGCTTTATCCGGATCGCTGTGCCTTTGCGGTGCGCTGCGGAAATGGTGTGGAAGAAATCACCTACGCGGATTTCTACGCAGATGCCGCGGCACTTGCTACCTACCTGAATTCGCTCGGTCTTGAGGGCAAGAAAATTGCGCTGATCGGCAAGAACAGCTACAGCTGGGCACTCGGCTATTTTGCGGTAACGGCAGGATGCGGCGTCGTTGTCCCCTTTGATAAAGAGTACAAGGCAGGCGAGCTGACCCACCTTGCGGAGGAGTCGGGGATTGATGCAATTCTCTGCGCGCCCGATCAGTTAGACAAGCTGGTCGATCTGCCTGCCTCAATCAAGCGCTTGCCCTTTGACCAGTTCCCGCTCTATATTGAGGAAGGCTCCCGCCTGATTGAAGCGGGGGACGAAAGCTGGTTTACGCATAAAATCGATCCGCACGCGCTGGGCGTGCTCATCTACACCTCGGGTACGACGGGAGTTGCGAAGGGCGTTATGCTCTCGCAGTACAATATTTGCTCCAATCTGACGGGGATTCTGCGCGTTATCCGGATTACCCCCGAGGACCGCTCTCTCTCGGTTCTGCCGATGCACCATACCTATGAGTGCATGGCGGGCTTCCTTGCACTGCTCTATTCGGGCGGCAGCGTCTCGTTCAATGAGTCGATTCGCTCCATTCAGGCTGATTTTGCCCGTTATCAGCCGACCGTATTCGTCGCAGTTCCGCTTCTGCTGGAAAAACTGCACGATCGCATCATTGCCAAATATGCATCGATGAAGGGCGGTATGGCCATTCTCGCGGCACAGCGCGCGATAGCACGTACCAATCCTCTTGCCGCAAGGAAGATCTTTTCAGCCGTGCATAAGGTGTTCGGCGGACGTCTGCGTGCGATCGTCTGCGGCGCAGCGGCACTGGCCCCCGAGGTCTTCCGCGATATGGAAACCTTCGGTGTTGCCATGTATAACGGCTACGGGCTGACCGAGACGGCACCTGTTCTTATGGTTCACCGTGACAATTATCGCGCTGCCGCCGACGTCGGACCTGCTCTGCCCGGCGTTGAAGCGAAGATCGTCGATCCCAACGAAGAGGGCGTCGGCGAGCTGATCGTACGCGGCTCGAACGTGATGCTCGGCTATTACAACAATCCCGATGCGACCGCCGAGGTGCTGCGCGACGGTTGGTTCTATACCGGTGACCTCGCACGCCGCAATCCCAAGACCGGCGCATATTCCATTGTCGGCCGATGCAAGACCATGATTGTGACCAAAAACGGCAAAAAGATATTCCCCGAGGAGATCGAATATTATCTCGGCCTCAGCCCGTATGTGGCAGAATGTATGGCGTTCGGTGCGGTCGGCAAGGATGGGGACGTCAAGGTTACGGTCTCGGTCTATCCGTCTGAGGAAGCGCTTGCGGCAAAAGGAATCCGTCCTGAGGATGAGGGATATGCGGCCGAGGTTGAAGCACTTCTCCGTGAGGCGGTCAAAAATGCCAACCGCAATCTCCCCGTATTCAAGCATATTCATAAGCTCATTATCCGCCGTGAACCCTTCATGAAGACCACAACGCAGAAAATCCGTCGGAACGCGCCCGAGAATCTTGCTGATCCCCGCGTCGAAAGCGAGGCTGAGGCATGAGCGAAAAAACGGTAAAGGTCAAATTCAGCGAGCGGCCGATGCCTGCCTATACGCGCGGCGAGGAAATCTTCAATATGGTGTCACATATTGCCGGCGGCGCGCTCGGCATTGCGGCAACCACCCTTTGCGTCATTATGGCCGCACTCCACCACAACGTCTGGGGCGTGGTCGGAGGCGCAATTTTCGGCGGGATGATGATCGTGCTCTATACCATGTCGAGTATCTATCATGGACTGTCCCCGCACCTGATGGCAAAGCGCGTTTTCCGCGTGATCGACCATTGCTCGATTTTTCTTCTGATCGCGGGAACGTATACGCCGATTGCCCTCTGCAACCTGCGGGAATACAGCGCCCCGCTCGGCTGGACAATTTTCGGCTGGATCTGGGGAATGGCGGCGCTTGGGATAACCCTCAACGCGGTCAACATGGAAAAATTCAAGAAGTTTTCGATGATCTGTTATCTCGGTATGGGGTGGTGCATTCTCCTCGCTGTACCGCAAACGATTGCCGCGATTGCACCGGGAGGATTGGTTTTCCTCCTGCTCGGCGGTATTGCCTATACCATCGGGGCGGTGATATACGGGATCGGCAAAAAGAAAGGAAGACCGTACGTTCATTCGATCTTCCATCTTTTCGTTGTCCTCGGCAGCCTGCTGCAGTTTT
>JAZNCR010000054.1:0-2585 GCA_045587605.1 Eubacteriales bacterium | reverse complement strand
CCACGGCATGGGGGTTTCGGTATGCGGTTATTCCCAACCCCCGTAGGGGCGATCACTGATCGCCCGCCACCGAACGCCGTTGCGCCGTATTGGTATTTCGCACGACGGAATCAAATTGTTTTGTAGGGGACGACGCCCTCGGCGTCCCGCATCCGCACAAACAATTTCGCACCCCATATCGATTGAGGCAGGATGCAAAAAAACCGCTCCTCCCCCGTAGGGGCGATCAGAGATCGCTCGCCACCGAACACCGTTGCGCCGCATCGATATATCGCACAGAAAAAGCAAAATCGGCAGAGATAAGCTCTCTGCCGATTTTTGATCCTTATTCAGTCGTCAAGCAGCTCTATGACGGCAACGATCGCCAAGATCACGGCGGCCGCCTTGAGCAGCGGAACAGCGTAGTCACGGTTGAGCTTCAGGCTGGCAACCGGCTTCTCTGCCCCTTTTTCGGGATAAACACCGATCTCTCCAACCGTTTTCACGCGCAGCTCGGGCTTAAAATTCCGCACGAAGCGCTTGGCGCGGCAAATAATGGGAACGAGCGGATTGCGTTTCATGATCGTGCCTCCTTCGGCGTGTTTCTTTACTTACAGTATAGCACAGAGGACAAACAAAAAGCAAGTCGTTTTTGTAAATTTAGGGCGCATCA
The DNA here is from genome assembly GCA_045587605.1 of Eubacteriales bacterium. Classification (GTDB taxonomy): domain Bacteria; phylum Bacillota; class Clostridia; order Oscillospirales; family CAG-272; genus SIG693. Next base: position 1,933 of record JAZNCR010000054.1, on the reverse strand, counting down.
ACCCTCCATTCGCTCCTCAAGCTCACTTTTGATCACTGCGACCTGCGGACCGTAGACAACCTGCACGCCGTCCCCCCGCCGAATTACGCCTGCCGCGCCCGATTCGCGCAAGCGCCCCTCGTCAACCAGCGCGGGGTCCTTGACCGTGACCCGCAGGCGTGTTGCACAGCAGTCAAGCGAGGCAACGTTATCTTTTCCGCCGAGCCCGTCAAGGATCAGGGCGGAGCGATCGACCTCCTCCGTACTCCGCGCTTCGGCCTTTTTCTTTTCGTAGTCGGCGCGGCGGTAAAGCTTGGTTTCTTCTCCCTCTGCCTCGCGACCGGGTGTCGCGTAATTACGGCGGAGGATCAGGAAGCGGAAGAGGAAGAAATAAACGACGAAATAGAAGACGCCCACGAGGGGGACCATCAGCCAGTTTGTTTTTTCGTTGCCCTGCAGGATACCGAACAGCGTCAGGTCGATGATACCGCCCGAGAAGGTCATGCCGACACCGACGTCGAGTATATGCATCAGCATATACGCCGCACCCGCCAGCACGCAGTGGATGAGATAAAGCACGGGGGCAACGAAGAGGAAGGTGAACTCAGGCGGCTCGGTGATACCGGTCAGCGCCGCCGTCAGCGCGGCCGAGAGCAGAAGCGAGCCTGCCGCCTTGCGCTTCTCCCGCCGCGCGCAGGTGTACATAGCCAGCGCCGCACCCGGCAGACCGAAGATCATCAAGGGGAACTTACCCGACATAAAGCGGGTCGCCTCGACCGAGAAGACGGTGGTGGAGGGGGAGGCAAGCTCGGCAAAGAAGATATTCTGCGCACCGTAAATGAGGGTGCCGTCAATGATGGCCGAGCCGCCGACGCCCGTCTGCCAGAAGGGCAGATAGAAAACGTGATGCAGACCGAAGGGAATGAGCAGACGCTCAAGAAAACCGTAGATCAGCGTGCCCACGTAGCCCGATCGGAGCACGAGATCGCCGAGCGCAAAAATCCCCTCTTGAATAAACGGCCAGAGGAAATACATCAGCACGCCGACGAGGATATAGGCCACGGTCGAGATGATGGGAATAAAGCGCGTTCCGCCGAAAAAGGCGAGAATATCGGGCAGGCGGATTTTGTAGAAGCGATTGTGCAGCCACGCCACACCAAGACCGACGATAATACCGCCGAACACGCCCATCTGCAGCGACTGTATGCCGACGACGTTCGTTACCGTACCCTCAAGCATAACCCCCTCCTCCAGCTTTCCGCCGAGAACCAGCAGAGCATGGATGGTCTGGTGCATCACGAAGAAGGCGATGGCCGCCGACAGGGTCGCCGTCCCCTTTTCCTGCTCGGCAAGACCGAGCGCAACGCCCATGGCGAAGAGGATGGGCAGGTTGGCAAAAATAATATCGCCGACCTGCGCCATTACGGTCAGAACCGCACCGAGCACCGTTCCCTCACCGAGAAAACGGGTCAGGCCGTAGGTTTCGAGCATGGCGGGATTGGTCAGCGACGAGCCGACTCCGAGAAGCAGACCCGCCACCGGAAGCAGCGCAATCGGGAGCATAAACGCCCGCCCGACGCGCTGCAGGAGTCCAAAGGCGCCGGAGGTTTTGTTGTTTGACATAATATCTGATTTCACCTTCACGAAAACGAAGGCTTCCTTTCTCTTGATATTGCCGTTTCACGGCGAGGTATGGGGGCGGGCGATCAGTGATCGCCCCTACGGTGCGATTTTTTTGGTATGCGGTTATTTCCAACCGGCATCTATGCGATTGGTGGCGGGCGATCAATGGTCGCCCCTACGGGTATGCCTACGGTTATACGCAAAACCTTATGCGCATAGATGCGATCGGGGGCCACGGCGTGGAGTTTTCGGTATACGGTTATTTCCAACCGGCATCTATGCGATTGGTGGCGGGCGATCAATGATCGCCCCTACGGGTATGCCAACGGTT
>JAZNCR010000053.1:0-3214 GCA_045587605.1 Eubacteriales bacterium | reverse complement strand
ACCGTGCGGTGAGATGCGCATGAAATACGGGAACCCGCGTAATTCCTTCTATGTAGGGGCGACCAATGGTCGCCCGCCACCGTGCGGTGAGATGCGCATGAAATACGGGAAACCCGCGTAATTCCTTCTGTGTAGGGGCGACCAATGGTCGCCCGCCACCGTGCGGTGAGATACGCATGAAATACGGGAAACCCGCGTAATTCCTTCTGTGTAGGGGCGACCATTGGTCGCCCGCCACCGAACGATGAGATGCCGTAAAAACTTTACTTCTACGAAAAAAACAGGCTGTGCGAGCAGCTCACACAGCCTGATATCAAAATATAGTTTATTCTTCCTCGCGGGTAAATGCAGCCCACGGAACGCATACGGTTTTGTTCTGATTAATCAGCTCGTCGATGTGAAGAAGCAGGGGGAAGTCCTCGGCCTTCGCCTTTCCCCGTGCAATCAGGGAACGGACGGCGTCTGCAGTGCGGGTCGAGATGACGATCGATTCAAGCGTAACACCGGCCAGCGTTTCCATTGCCTCGTCAAAGGTTTTGCCCATGCCGAGCAGGGTGCCGATTTTCCGCGTGCGTCCGCCGTAAACGGTAACGTAAAGGTCTCCCGCGCCCAGAGCAAGCTGCTCGGGACGGCCGCCGCAAAGCTCGAGAAGCAGGGTCATTTCACGGATCGACTGTCCGAAAATTGCCGCCTGCGAGTTGAAGTGCAGCATTTCCTTGCCCTCGCGCGCATAAGCAAGTCCGACTGCGAGCGTAACACCGAGCGCATATGCGTTTTTCAGCGCAACGGCACATTCAACACCGCGCACGTCGGTCGAAATACTGACGTGATAGTAATCGGTGGCGAAAAGGTCTCTCACACGGCGAAGCAGGTCAATGTCACGGCCGCAGAAGGTGACCTCGGTCGGGTCAAGATCAGCCAGCTCGTAGCTGGTGCAGGGACCGCCGACCGCAAGGAAGCGAATCGAGGATTTTCCGATCGATGCTGCCTTTTCTTCCATGATTTCGGGATAAGATACCATACTGCCGTCAGGATAAGCGATCATACCCTTGGTGATTGACAGAACGACCGCGCCGTCGGGAATACGGGGAATCACGGTATCAATAAACCAATCAAGACCAAAGGAGGATACGCCGCAGATCAGAAGATCCGCACCCGCAATTGCCGTGTCAAACTCTTCAAACTGGTAAAAAGAAAGATTACCCGAGGGAAAAGGACGCTTCAGCGTAAGATGCTCACCCGTTGCTTTTGCGTGGTCAATGATGGAACGGTCAAGCGGAGTTCCGACATAACGAATGGTATGTCCGTTGTGAATGGCCGGCCAGGTAATGGAGGAGCCCATCATTCCCGAGCCGATGACGGTGATAGTTGCCATAAAAAAACCTCTTTTCAAGATAATGAATGAATTACCGTAAAATAGTATAACATAATCAAATCAAGAATGCAAGTAAAAAAATTAATCATGTTATAATTTTAACCAAATGCATGAAAAAATAAAAGAAATTGCAAAAAACATCTTGCAATATGAAAAAAAATGCGATATAATAACAGATATAATTTATAAATTTACAAAAAAATGAAATCAAGGAAACAATATTATGCAAAATAAATCCCAAAAAAAAGCAGATGATATTCGTGTGGAGTTTTCTCCCGCAACCAATCTGATTGAACAGGCATCCTTCCACTACAGTCTCCAAGAGCGCGAGACGCCGAATCTCTATCGCCATCTCTACGACTATGAATCAATTCCGAAGGTAGCCTTCAACCATCGCTTTGTGCCGATCAATATGCCAAACGATATATGGATCACCGATACGACCTTCCGTGACGGACAGCAGTCCACCTCTCCCTTTACTGTTGAGCAGATCGTGCATCTCTTCAAGCTTCTGCATAAGCTGGGTGGTCCGAAGGGTCTGATTCGGCAGAGCGAATTTTTCGTCTATACCGAAAAGGACCGCCGCGCCGTGGAGGAATGCATGGCGTTGGGCTATGATTTTCCGGAGGTAACCAGCTGGATTCGCGCAAGCGAGAAGGATTTTGAACTGGTCAAGTCGCTCGGCATCAAGGAAACCGGTGTTCTCGTCTCCTGCTCCGACTACCATATTTATAATAAGATGGGTTTGACCCGCCGCTCGGCCATGGAGAAGTATCTTGGCGTCGTCCGTCAGGTGCTTGATAAGGGCATCCGTCCCCGCTGTCACTTTGAGGACATCACCCGTGCCGACTATTACGGCTTTGTCGTGCCCTTTGCCGAAGCGCTCGTCCGTCTCGGTGAGGAGTACAACACCAAGATTCGTATCCGTGCCTGCGATACCATGGGCTACGGTGTTACCTATCCCGGTGCGGCGCTCCCCCGCTCGGTGCCGGGTATCATTTACGGTCTGCAGCAGTATGCGGGTGTGACAAGCGATATGCTGGAGTGGCACGGTCATAACGACTTCTATAAGGTCGTGACCAACGCAAGCACCGCATGGCTCTACGGTGCGTCGGGCGTCAACTGCTCGATGCTCGGTATCGGCGAGCGCACCGGCAACTGCCCGCTTGAGGCAATGGTGATCGAATACGCATCTCTCCGCGGTACGACCGACGGTATGGATCTGCCCACCATCACCGAAATTGCCGAATATTTTGAGCAGGAGATCGGCTATGAGATACCGCCCCGCACGCCGTTTGCGGGACGTAACTTCAACGTGACCCGTGCAGGTATTCACGCAGACGGTCTGCTCAAGGACGAGGAAATTTACAACATTTTCAACACCGCCAAGCTGCTCGGCCGTCCCGCTGCCGTTGCGGTTGATTCGCACAGCGGTCTTGCCGGCATCGCACATTGGATCAACGGTTATTTCCGTCTCACGGGCGAGGATACCATGGATAAGCGTTCCCCCGTTGTCGCCGCCATGAAGGAGCTTGTTGATGCCGAATACGCCGCCGGACGGAATACCGTCATGGGCGACCAGGAGCTTGAAAATATGCTCATGCAGTGCGACTACGACGAATATACCCGCCTCTCGCACATTCACGTCAAGCATCACGATTAAGAAAAAAATCCGATACGGAATATTCCGTATCGGATTTTTTATGCAGAGAATAAATCAAGCTCCCTCTCGGAAGGAAAGCTTTTTCAGATGGCGATAAAGGTATAGGTTTGTTTACACGATGGAAGGAAACGGCTTTCATTTGCCTTCCCCTCAAGGGGAAGGCTACCGATAAGACT
>JAZNCR010000052.1:0-14446 GCA_045587605.1 Eubacteriales bacterium | reverse complement strand
TCATGCCCTTCTGCTGGCCCCAGTCATCTCCGAAATAGATCCCGTCAAAGGGATACTCGTTGAAAATGTCCAGCACACGAAGATTGAACTCCAGAATCTTGTCCAGCATCGCATGAACAAAATCCGGGTCGGTGATCATATACACCAGAGCGTCTTCCATACCGAGATAGCTCCAAAGCCGCTCAAACATGGAGAACCCGATGCCGGCAAAACAGAACTTATCCTCTTTTGTCGCCAGCAGGCGTTCGCAGTCTTCTCTGATCCGCTTTTCATTCAGAACGGGGATGGGATAAAGGGCAATATCCGGCTCATCGATGACGGGAGAATCAATGACGCCAATGTCTTTATCTACACCGCTGCGATTCCAGGTAACACCGAAGTCATCGGTAAAGTATCCCTTATTGTTTTCCTGCTCAGTGGGATAGCCCCAGTATTGCCAGTAATGCAGATATCCGCCGTACTTGGCATAAAAATCCGGATCGCCCGTGTGCTGAATGATTTTTTCCTCTTCCTGGGCCGTAAATTCTGCATGAAAAGGAATATGTTCGGTTTCTTTGTGCTGTAAGGCTTGAATTACGATTTCGCGTCGAGTCATAGGCAATCTCCTTCAATGTTTTTTCTATTTATCTTAACATTCTCCTCACAAAATTGCGATATAATATTATTCAATACAAGCACAATTATTCAAGGAGATGGATCCACCATGCAGATTGAGGCAGAGAAACTGCATACCATACTGAAATCATTTTTTATTCTTACCGGTGTACGAATCGCGGTCTTTAACACTTGGCGGCACGAAATTGCAGCCTATCCGCAATCGATCTGCCCCCTTTGCCAGACCATGCGAAAAAACGAACAGTTTGATCCCCTGTGCCGCAAATCCGATGGTGATGCATTTGATATTGCCCAAAGCACGCGGAAACAGTACACCTACCAATGCCATGCCGGACTATGTGAAAGCATCAGCCCGATTATTCAAAAAGGACACATTGTGGGCTATTTGATGATCGGTCAATTTATCCGCGAAGCAGACAAAACCAATTTCACACGCAATGCAGAAAAGAACTATGCGGAAATTCCCTTGTCGGGGAATGAATATGACACCTTAAAAGCGTTGACGGCGGAGCACGCCGAAGCGATTGCTGCGATCATGGCGATCTGTACCGAATATCTTTGCTTCAGCAATACGGTGGCCGCCCAAACCTCATCGCGCGCAAAAAAAGTGGAGCGTTTTGTCGAAGACCATCTCGGCGAGCCGCTGACGGTACAGATCCTTGCCGATGCGCTGGGGATGTCGCGTACATCGACATATATGGTGATCAAAAATAATTTTGGGAAAAGCATTACAGAATATATCAATTACAAAAAAATTGAGGCTGCCAAGAACATGCTGGCGGATCAGCTCTCCACACAGCAAATTCTTGATCGCCTCAACATTTCAAGTGCGAATTATTTTTATCGGCTATTCAAACAGCAAACAGGCCTCTCCCTGGCGGAATATAAACGCAATCTCAATTGAGCAGGTGTACGCAGAATGCACGTGTTGAAGGACATCCGTCTCGATTCATCCATTCCAGCCCCGTCTCGCGGTAAGGGTATGCATAAGGGTACACCGCACGGCCAAGCACGATAAAGCCAGCCCCAAAGCAAAGAAAAACTCCCCAAACCACACGATTTGGGGAGTTTTTTGGCGGAGAAGGAGAGATTTGAACTCTCGCGCCGGTTAACCCGGCCTACACCCTTAGCAGGGGCGCCTCTTCGGCCAACTTGAGTACTTCTCCGTACACGCGGGCGGCCGTTTCAGAAACCCGCGAAGTATATTATACCCGACTTCGGTGGATTTGTCAAGGGTTTTTTCCAAATCAGTCGGAGATTTCTCCGTCTTTTTTCGACGGAACAAGCAGGACGAGGACCTTTTTAAAGTTTTCATCGGGCGTAAAGCGGATCACCGCCGCACTGCCATCGGTTTCGTTGACGGTAAGCAAGCAGGCGTCCTTTGGTCGGATATCGGCACAGTAATGGTACAGACGGCATCCGCTCGGCGGGCGTTTGCACCGGCGAGAAGCCGACAGCGAAACGATCTGCTCGGTCGAGATGCGGCAAACAGTCGTTTGGCGCAAAAAATTCTGCTCGGTCACCGTAAAGTCGATCCTTCCGTCGGTCCTCTGCTCGAGGGTATAGGTATAGCGCTTGGCCAAATAGCGAACGGCAAGATAGAGACCCGCCGTTATCGCCGCGCCGCCGCCGAATGCAAGCAGCGCCCACCATCCCGTTCGGGGAAAGGCAATCCGTACCGAAAAGCCGATCACCAAAAGAAGTGCTGACAGCAAAACCGGGAGCGGACTCTTTCGCCGGACCGTACACCGGCAGATCAGATGATCAATCATAATCAACCGCGCCGCCCTTGAGTGCACCGAGATCCCGTCGGGTCAGCTCGTAGGGCAGATCAGCACCTTTGCGCCAGATCAGTACGTCACTGTAAGGATCGGCCTCGTAATTGATGAAATCTTTATAGTAAAATTCAAGATAGACCTCGGATGCGTCGGAAAGATCCACGTCCTCAAAAATATAGCGGTAATATTGATAGACCGTCTTGGCATCCGAGACGGATGCGGCGGGGAAATAACGAACCTTCTTGCGCGGCAGGGAAATCTCCGCCGCATCCTCACCGATCGCATCGGCATTCAGCGCTGCCTCCTCGGCCTGCTTCTGCTCTTCTTCGGTCAGCGCAATCACCTTGACGAGCGTGACGTCAAACACGTCCTCTTCCCGTGCGGGCACTTCGGTCAGTTCGTATTCCTCGGCCATGTATTTGAGTGTGCTTCGGTTATAGCGTGCCGTGATCTGCAGCTGGTCAATATCGGGCAGATAGCGGAGATTGCTTTGGGCAAAGAGGCCCTCTTCGTTGAGCGTGGTCTGCTCCTGCGTAATCACAACGAGCGAATCGCCCGCCTCGGCGTATGCCGCCGCGGTGCGATCGTTGACCATCAGCGTTTCCATTGCCTTCGGATCGGCATTCATGGAGAAAATGCGAAGAAGCAGAAAGGCGTTGACAAAAATGATCAGCGCATAAAACGTGAATTTTAAGAGCTTACCGACAATCTTAAAAAAACGGGCAAAAAAGTCGTCAATTTTCCGAGTCGATTCTTTCATGACAGTTCCTTTCTTTGATCCAAAAATCAGTTTCCCGCCATTGCGTCGGCGCGAAGTGCGCGAAGCCGCTTCATCACGTCGTTGCCGCCTCGGCCGAAATAATCATGGAGGCATTGATACTCCGCATAAAGCGCATCGTAAACCGCTCTCGCCGCAGGATCGGGATGATATACGGTATCCCCGATTTTTTTCATAGCCTCGGTCGCTGCCTCAAGCGAATCGTAGCCCCCCCGCGCACTGCCTGCCGCTGTTGCCGCAAAGATGGCAGAGGCAAGTGCGGGGACCTGAGCCGAGCCCGCAATCTGCACGTCCATGCCGAGCACGTCAGCATAGACCTGCATAGTAAAGGGGTCCTTGCGTGCGATGCCGCCCGCCGCAACAAAGGCATTGACCGGAACACCGTGCGCAACGAAGTTTTCGATAATCATGCGCGTGCCAAAGGCGGTCGCTTCAATCAAAGCACGCAGCAGCTCCTCGGGGCGGGTGCGGAGGGTCATGCCGAGGAACATTCCCGACAGCTCACTGTCAATGAGCACCGAGCGATTGCCATTCCACCAGTTCAGCGCAAGAATACCGCTCTCACCGGGGGCAAGCTTTGCCGCCCGCTCGACCAAAACGCGGATAACGGGAATTCCCCTCTCCTCCGCTTCCCTGACGTATTCTGCCGGTGCCTGCTCGGCAAGCCAGGCAAAATGGTCGCCCATACAGCAGAGTCCGGCCTCGTATCCGCAGAAGCCGGGCACGATACCGTCCCGCACCGCACCGCAGATACCGGGCACGACGCGCGCTTCGGCGCCGAGCAGCATATAGGGGGCGGAGGTGCCGATCAGACCGTACATTTCTCCCGCGTGCAAACAGCCAAGCGCGGGGGCGGCAACGTGAGCGTCGGTTGCGGATGCCGAAACAGCCGTCCCGGGTGCAAGACCGAAGCGCGCGGCCGCCTCCGCCGTGACGTAGCCGGCACACGATCCCATGCCGAGAACGGGTGCATCAAGCTTCTCAAACACCCGTGCAAGACGGGAATCGAGCGCGGCAAAGAAATCGGCGGACGGATACCCCGTTTCCTTATCATAGGTGGCCTTATATCCGGCCGAGGTATAATTGCGGACCTGTACACCCGTCAGCTGCCAGGTCAGCCAATCACCCGCCTCAAGAATATAGTCCATGCGATCGTAAACCTCGGGGGCGCGATCGAGAATCTCCCAAACCTTCGGAAAGAGCCATTCGCTTGAAATCTTTCCGCCGTAGCGCGCAAGCCACGGCTCACCGCGCTCGGCGGCGACCTCGGTCAGGCGGGTAGCATAGGGCTGAGCGGCATGGTGCTTCCAGAGCTTGACGTAGGCGTGGGGATTTGTTTTATACGCATCAAGGAAGCAGACCGGCGTTCCGTCCCGAAGCACGGGAACGAGGGTGCAGGAGGTAAAATCAATTCCCACACCGATTACGTCGGTGGCGGGAACACCGCTCTGTGCCAGCACACCGCGAACGACTGCCGCGAGAACGTCAAGATAGTCCTGCGGATGCTGAAGCGCAAAATCGGGGGGGAGGCGAAGATCGGTACCGGGAAGCACCTCGTCAATCACCGCATGAGGATATTCCATGGTAAAGTCGGCGACCTCACGTCCGTCTCTGACGTCCACGAGAACGGCTCGACCTGAGAGCGTACCAAAATCAATGCCGATTGTATACTTCTGTTTCATGATATATCCCCCCGAGTATAGATGGTTTTATTATACCTGACAAAACCCGATTTGTCAAAGGCTTTGTGGCTTTTTTACATTTATTTTACACAAGTCACACGAGGGGAGAGCTGAGGGAAGAGAGAAAAGAAAGAAGTAATCGGTGTAAAGGGGGATTTTTTGTGTGAGGCAGGAACATTTTTGCGCATTAGCCGTCTATTAGGAAAAATCCAAAAGAAAGGATTTCCGCCCCATGAAACGTACGCTTGCATCCCTTCTTCTCCTCTGCCTGCTTGTCCCGCTCACCTCGTGCCGGGCAGAGGGCGGCAATACCCTTTTTGATACGGTCAGCACCGAGGGCAGCCCGCTGTCCTTTCATATATACGATGAAACCTACCGCGATAACCGCATCTATAACGAAGCACTCTCCCGCTTGCTTGAGGAAATGCGCGGTGTCCCTGTGACGCTGGATCGCGATTGGACACCGTCCGACGTAACGCTGCCCATATACGGCTTTTCCGCAACCAAAACGAACGGCAAGCAATTTGCCATCGCTTTCTCGGGCGGTCGCGCCATTACGCAGGACGGTATTGCTTACTTCTTTGATTACGATTTCTCCCGTCTTGAATCCCGATTTGATTGGGCGGAGGAATGGACCGAGGGAATTTCGGATGCCGGACCTGTCTCTCTTCCCTGCGCACCGATTCTGCTTATCGAAAATAACACATGGCGTCATGATCTGATGAAGCCGGCAGGCGAGCAGATGCCCGTTCCGCCCGATGGCATCAGTGCCGAGCCGGCTGCATGGAACGGGGCTGATCTGACCGTGACCCTGCGCAATGCATCAACTCAACCCTGGGAATACGGCGACTCCTTCCGCGCAGAGGTCTGCATTGCGGGCGTCTGGTACCCCATTCCCCGCCGCATGACCGAATATCCCGTCGGCTTCCACCTGGTTGCCTACGGTCTGCTGCCGGACATGGAGGTTGAGAAAACCTACAACGTCTACAACTTATACGGATTTACGCCGGCAGGACGCTATCGGATCGTCACAAATGGGCTGGCCGTCGAATACGAGGTTGAATGATGGCACACCGATTCATCCGCCGCACGGCACGCCTCCCCCTTCTGCTCGCTCTGCTTCTCCTTCTGCTCCTCGCTCTTGACCCACGGCTGATTGTCCGTACATACCGCATACAGGCAGAGGAAATCCAAGAACCGATTCGCATCGCGCTTGTGACCGATCTGCATTCCTGTCGGTACGGGAAGGAGCAGAAGAACCTCCTTGCGGCCATCGACAAACAAGCCCCCGACGTGATTCTGCTCGGCGGCGATATTTTCGATGACGTCAAGGGTGACGGCAACACCGAGCATTTTCTTTCGGGCATTGCGGGAAAATATCCCTGCTTTTATGTCACGGGAAACCACGAATACTGGAGCGGAGAAACCGCCTTTGCCGCCAAAATGGCGATCCTTGACCGATACAACATCCCCGTGCTCGCGGGAGATTGCGTCCCCTTTTCGGTACGCGGCGAGACGATCAACCTCTGCGGCGTGGACGATCCCGATGCCGATCGGCTGAAAAACAACCTCGTTCCCTTCACCGAGCAGCTCTCCCGTGCAAAAACAGGCGCGGACGAGCATTTCACCGTCCTGCTCACCCACCGCCCCGAATATTTTGCAGAGTACGCCGCCCTCGGCTTTGATCTCGTTCTCTGCGGACACGCACACGGCGGACAATGGCGGATTCCTTATTTGCAAGGCGGTCTCTTTGCGCCCAATCAGGGCTTTCTCCCCCGCTATGCGGGAGGTGAATATACAAGCGGAGAAACGACCATGATCGTCAGCCGGGGACTTGCCCGCGAAACGACGATCGTCCCACGTATCTTCAACCGTCCCGAGCTTGTTATTGTCGAGCTCGGCGGCACCGAATAATCGCAAAAACGGAAGCCCGCCGGAGTACGGTGGGCTTCCGTTTTGTTTTACCGAGAAAAATCTCCTTTGATCCTCCCCGAAACGGGCGGATATGACGTCGACCCCTACGAATGTTCCCGTTTCCAACATTCCTAATTGCGCACGGCATCTTGCCGCACGGTGGCGGGCGACCAATGGTCGCCCCTACGGCAGAGGTTTTTGCTTTCCCTGTGGCATCAAAGCGCACGTCCCTCGCACTTCAGCGTGCGAAAATCTCGCCGAAAAATTCGAGAATCTTAAATTTCACCCGATAACGGGGCGATTCGTCGGCCCCCGCAATGATGCGGTATTGCTCGGGTGTCAGCCCCGCCGCAATACAGACCGTCTCGGCTTCCTCGGCCGTCGCCGCGCCGAGACAGAGCGGCGGAAAGAGCACACACCACCAGTTCTGCCCTTCCCCCTCGCCCAGCACGACACGCAGAGAAAGATATTCCCCGGCGGGAAGCGCGGCCGCGGCGTAGGTGCGGGTGGGATATTGCTCAAGGCCGAGCAGAATCTCGGCTGTGTCTGTTCCGCCGTAGGCAGTAACCGTCTCCTCCGCCACAGCGCGGAGCATCTCTGTCGCTTCACGCATCCGAAGCGCGGCTTCATCCCGCGAGGTACATCCGGAAAGAATGGGGGCACTCGCCTCAAGCAAAGCATCCCGCACAGCATATTTGATCGCCTGATCCTCCGCACTGTCCGAGGCAGCAATGACGTGGAGACGGAGCACGCCGTCATAGACGGCGGCATCGGCCTGCGAGGGAAAAAAGGAAACAAGCAGTGCGGCGGTAAGCACGGTAACGGCAAAAACGGTGAGATAGCGCATAGAGGAACCTCCTTTGGGTGATATGATAGGATTCACCCGTTCTGCGCGCTTTATACACCGATTTTTATTTTTCAAATATTCGTTCGGTCAGAAAAAAATTGCATTTCGCCTTTTTTCATGGTATAATGGAAAAAAACATTTTTAGGTAGATATATGCAAAATTCGCAGATCAAGGATTTCACACAGGGTAACATCACGCGGCAGCTCGTTGTGTTTGCATGGCCGCTTTTCCTGTCCAATTTATTGCAGATCGTCTACAATATGGTCGATATGATCGTCGTGGGCAACGTGCTGGGGCAGGTCGGCATCTCGGCCGTTTCGGTCGGCGGGGACGTGTCCAATTTTCTGACCTTCGTGGCCATGGGTTTTTCCAATGCGGGACAGGTTCTGATCGCGCGGCTGATCGGTGCAAAGAAGCGGGAGAATATTCCCGCATTCGTCGGTACGATGAGCGGCTTTCTCTTTATCGCCTCTCTTGTGATCAGCGCGATCGGTCTGATTTTCCAAGCGCCCATCCTCCGCCTGATGAACACGCCCCCCGAGGCGTGGGAGGGCGCGGCCGCCTACTCGGCGGTATGTATGTGCGGGCTTGTGTTCATCTACGGCTACAATGCAGTCAGCGCCATTCTGCGCGGAATGGGAGACTCAAAGCATCCCTTCATCTTTATCAGCATGGCGGCCGTCCTCAACCTCGTCCTCGACCTCATCTTCGTCGTCGGCCTTGATATGGGTGCGGGAGGAGCGGCACTGGCAACCGTAATCAGCCAGGCGGCCAGCTTCCTTGCCTGCACGCTCTTTCTCGTTCGTCACCGCGATGCATTTTCGCTCGCCCAAATGCGGCGGCAGGATTTCCTCCGTTGGCGCGGGGATATGCTCGCCGATCTGCTCAAGCTGGGTACGCCGATGGCGATTAAAACGGCGTCTATCCAGATGTCCAAGCTCTTCGTCAACGCCTGGATCAACGGCTACGGCGTGGCGGTCTCGGCCTTCGCGGGGATTGCCAACAAGATTGCCGGCATCAGCAACCTGATCTCGGCCGCCCTCAACACGGCGGGCGCGACCATGGTAGGACAAAATCTTGCGGCACGCCAATACAGCCGCGTAAAGCGAATCATGGGTGCACTCGCGGTCATCACACTCTCTGTCTCCACCCTGCTCTCGATCGTCTTTTGTCTCTTTCCCGAGGCAATCTTCTCACTCTTCAACCGCGAGGAGGAGGTGCTTCTCCTTGTACCGAAATATATCCCCATCGCCGTTCTGCTCTTCTACGGCAGTGCCTTCCGCGCCATCATGAATGGGCTTCTCAACGGAAGCGGCAATCCGCGGATCAACTTTGTCACCGCCATCCTCGATGGGATCATCATGCGGATCGGGCTTGCCGTTCTCTTTGGCCTTGTGCTCGATATGCGCCATTACGGCTTTTGGCTGGGTGATGCACTGGCCGGCTTTACCCCCTTCTGGATCGGTCTTGTCTATTATCTGAGCGGAATGTGGAAACGCGACCCGAAGGATCGCACCTCAAAAAAAGAAAGGATATCCTCATGACAACGAAAAACTTTCGCCGCGCCGCATGGACGGCCGCAATCTTCTTTCTCCTTTTCATCCTCTTTACCGTCTCCGTGCTGACACTTGACGTCAAGCCGATCGGGCCCAATGGCTCATCGGTCGGTCTTGCTACCCTCAATGAAACGGTCTTCTCCGCTTGCGGAGCATCCCCCGCTTGGGACAAGATCAGCGATCTTGCCTTTGTTCTCGCCTTTCTTGTCGCCGGCTGCTTTGCGCTCCTCGGTATGACACAGCTGATCCGCCGCCGCAGTCTTGCCGCGGTCGATCATGATCTCTATGTGCTGGCGGGCATTTACGCCCTCTCTGCCGTCTTCTATGTACTCTTCGAGATCATCCCCATCAACTGTCGTCCCATCCTTGTGGACGGGCTGCTCGAAGCATCCTATCCCTCGTCCCACGCGATGCTGACCTTTACCATTATGCTGACGGCCATCCCGCAGTTCTGCCGCCGTTTAAACAAGCCCCTGCTTCGCCGCGTCCTGATCCTTGCCGCCGTGGCAATCTGCCTGATCACAGCCGTCGGCCGCCTGCTCTCGGGTATGCATTGGGCAAGCGACGTTATCGGCGCCGTTCTGCTGGCCGCGGCATTGGCTGCGCTTTGCTCGGCAATCACCGCTCGCATAACCGAAAATAAGGGAAAATGCTAAAATGAAAGGGATTTCCGGTCTGTTCGGTACAACTTGAAAACATTTTCGCGGCTCGATATAGTATAATCGATTTAATGGAAGAACAGCATCGGACGGTGCTGTTCTTCTCTGCTTCATTTTAAGAAGTAAGGGAGAAATGAACATGAAAGCAATCGTATTATACGGGCCCGGGGATGCACGTCTGGCCGATTTTCCCGTTGCCGAGATGCAGCCCGGATATATCAAGGTTGCCGTTGCCTACTGCGGCATCTGCGGAAGCGATTTTCATAAGTTTGACGGCAAGAAAAATACCCGCACCATTGTTGAATACATGATGACACAGGGAGACTGAGCGATAAAGAATGAAAAACCACCCGCCGGGTGGTTTTTCATTTTCGTCGTTACGCCTGTGCACCGTAGCGCTGCTTGACCGCATTCACCTTGGTCTGCTCGGCCTGCTCGGGCGGATACCAGCCGCGGGCGGCCATTTTGGTATAGATCTCGGTCTGCAGGCAGATCGAATCGTCAAGTGCCGTACTGAAAGCCTTGTGCACGTTCGCCGTCGAGGACTCGATTGCACCGTGCATCAGCAGATCACACGTGCCCTTCTCCAGTAAAAGCAGGTTTTCCATCAATTCCTTGTCATTCATCGCTTATCCCTCCTTAAAGCAGACCATACAGCGAGCTGAAGATCTGCTGCTGTTTTGCGGCCATCTGCTCCACGTAGCTTTTCAGCTCACCGTCAGTGAGCTTTTCCGCCGTTTCACGGCACTGCGTCATCATATACTGTGCATGGCCGAGGGCGTCGTCGATATAAAGCAGTTCTTTGGTTGACATATTCGCCACCATGGCTTTCGTCGTGACGAAAGCATCCTTTCTCGAAAAATTAGGGTCGATTTTGCTTGGCAAAATCGACCCTGACAAGAAAAGTATGTCCCGAGAAGAATTAGTTTATACGAGGAAAGGATAGCTTAATCCTCCACCAGACGCGTTTTATTCAGCTTCACGCGGCGGTAGTAGATATAGCTGAGCGTGGAGCAGAGAATCCAGCCTGCGGGATAGCCGTAAGCCAAGAGAAGGAAATTGCCGGGGAAAAGCCTTGAGGCCGCAAACAGATACACCTGGCGGAAGGCCACGAAGGAGGTGAGCATGATAAGCATGGGCGCGCGCGAATTTCCTGCCCCGCGCAGTGCACCGCCGAGCACCTGATTGACCGAACAGAGGATATAGAAGGGCGTCAGATGATGCAGGAGCACGGTGCCGATGCGGATGACCTCCGCCTCGTCGTTGAAGAATTCCACGATAGAGGGAGCAAAGGCAATGACGGGAATCATGAGCACCGCGGTTGAGGCGGCGGCAAGCCCCATTGAAATATTGATGCCGCGCTTGGCACGGTCGACCTGATTCTTGCCCAGATTCTGCCCAACGAAGGTGGTCGAGGCAAGCGAAATTGACTGCATCGGCAAGAAGAGCAGCTGGTCAATCTTGGCATACGCCGTCCAACCCGACATATAGAATTTGCCGAAGGAATTGATGTAGGACTGCACGAAAACGTTCGAGAAGGACGTAATGGTCATCTGCAGGGCGGCGGGAATGCCTACCTTGACGATCTTGGCAAGCATATCGGTATGAATCCGGAGACGGCGAAAGGACAGCTTAATACACGAGCTGCTTCTCGCCAGCGCAAGCATAATCAGCACAGCCGATACGCCCTGCGCAATAATGGTTGCCAGCGCAACCCCCTCAACCCCCATGTCAAAGGCAAGCACGAACAAAAGGTCAAGCGCGGTATTGAGCAGAGCCGAAACAACGAGAAAATAGAAGGGGCGGCGGGAGTCGCCGACGGCACGCAGAATACCCGCACCGATGTTATAGACCATAAGCCCGATTACGCCGGCAAAATAAATGCGCAGATAGGCAGATGACTCGTCGATGACATCGGGGTCGGTCTTCATGGCAACCAGCATATACGGGGTCATGAAAATGCCGACGAAGGTGAACACAACGCCGAGCAGAAGGGTCATGAGAACAGCGGTATGGACGGTATCCGAAACCTTTCCCTCCTGCTTTGCGCCGTAATACTGCGAAATAACGACACCGGCACCGCTGGAGAGGCCGAGGAAGAAGCCGATGAGCATATTGATGATGGGACCGATCGAGCCGACCGCGGCAAAGGCCTCGTTGCCGACGTAGTTGCCCACCACCCAGGTATCCACCATATTATACAGCTGCTGAAACAGATTTCCCACAAGAAGCGGAAAGGCAAAGACCAGAAGATGACGGATAATATTCCCTTCCGTCATATCAACATCCTGCCGTCTGCGCCCAAAGAATGTCCTCACGCCTGCCATATTCTCACCGTCCGATACAAAGATTCTCCAAACTTTACCTATTATACACCTATTTTCGCACCGTGACAAGTCTTTTCCCCTTTTTTGCGCACGGATTTTGACAATCTCCCGCAAATATGTTATAATAAAAGAAAAATGATACGGAGCAGGCTATGAATAATCTGAAAATTGCAATTCTTGATGCGGCAACGCTCGGTGCGGATATCGATCTCTCCCCCTTTTCTGCCCTCGGTGAGACGGCTGTCTGGGCGCTGACACCGCGGGAAGAGATCGGTGCACGGATTGCCGACTGCGACGTCTGCGTCATCAACAAGGTCCGCCTCGACGGCGAGGTGCTGTCCGCCGCGTCACACCTGAAGCTGATCTGCATTGCCGCAACCGGCTATGATAATATCGATACCGCCTACTGCGCGGCACACGGCATTGCCGTCTGCAACGTGGCGGGCTATTCGGCCAATTCGGTTTCTCAGCTTACGCTGGCCATGGTGCTTTCTGCTTCTGTCAATCTGCCCGTTTTCCGCGCGGCGGTCGCCGACGGAAGCTATACGGCAGGCGGTGTACAGAACATTCTGACCCCCGTTTTCCACGAGCTCGCGGGAAAAACCTGGGGTATCGTCGGCTACGGCGGGATCGGACAGCGCGTGGGTGCGGCCGCCGAGGCACTCGGCTGCCGGGTCGTCGTTTCCAAGCGCTCACCGATCGAGGGTGTCACCTGCCTGCCGCTTGACGAGCTGCTTGAAATCTCGGATATTATCTCGGTTCACGTTCCCTTAAACGACAGCACCCGCGGCATGATCGGCGAGCGGGAATTTTCCCGCATGAAGGACGGTGCCTTCCTTGTCAACGTCGCACGGGGTGCGGTACTCGACGAGGCCGCAGCCGCACGCGCCGTGCGATCGGGCAAGCTCGGCTTCTTTGGCTGTGACGTCTATTCCACCGAGCCGATGCCGGCCGATCACCCGCTCTATGCACTCAAGGATCATCCCCGCGTCTGCCTGACCCCGCATATGGCGTGGGGCGCGTATGAGGCGAGAGAGCGGTGCATGGCCGAGATCCGCGAAAATATCCGCGTCTTCTTCGCCGGCGGACGCCGCAATCGCATCGTATAAAGCTTTTTCATCATATAATTGTGCGCATCTAGGCGTTTGGTTCCTACCAGCACGCATGGCCTTTCGTCCTCTGCCGTAGGGGCGACCCACGGTCGCCCACATTGTGCGCATCATTCCTTTTAGCGGCGGGAGCAAGCCCCCGCCCTACGGGGATATGTGCTAACCGTACGCCTCTGCCGTAGGGGTCGACGCCTCGGCGACCCGCCCCAATCCCATTTGCACCGCACAACAGACTCACTTGCCCATTGACAGCAAGAACAATAAAGCGCGAGAGCCGCAGATAAAATCTGCGGCTCTCGTTTTTTATATTCTTCCGTACAAGTTATTCATGCGATACAGCTTCTCGCGGTCGATCTCATCGAGCTGATGCCGCGCAACCCGATAGCGCCAGTTGCCGTCAGGACAGCCGGGCGTATTGAGCCGACAGTCACTGCCGTAGAAAAGCAGGTCCTGAATCGGAAAGATAACCAGACCTGCATGGCTTGCCAGCATGGTACGCAGAATGGCATCCCTGCTCTTGTCCCAGGGTCCGTCATAACCGCAGTAGGCAAAGACGCGCGCACGCGTCTCCGGATCAAGCGCAAAGAGATAGCCGAGCAATGTGTCGTTATCGTGCGTTCCGGTATAGGCAACACTGTTGTTCGGATAGTGATGGGGCAGGTGGGGGGAGTTTTCATCACCAAGGAAGGCAAACTGCAGCACGCGCATTCCGGGGAGACCGCTGTCCTTCACCAGCTTGTGTACCGCGGGCGTAATATCGCCCAGGTCCTCGGCAATGAGCAGCTTGTCCCCGCAGACCTCGCGCATCGCGCGGACAAACGCCACGCCCGGTCCCTTGACCCACTTTCCGTCCTTCGCGGTTTCGGCATCGGCGGGGATGCTGAAATAGGATTCGATACCGCGAAAATGATCGATGCGGACACCGTCAAAGAACTCGGTCATAAAGCGCATTCTTGCCCGCCACCAGGAGAATCCATCCGCCTTCATGCGCGGCCAATGGTAGAGCGGATTGCCCCATAACTGTCCGTCGGGACAGAAATAATCGGGGGGAACACCCGCTACCGCAGTCGGCATATGGCGGCGATCAAGGCGGAACTGCTCGGGTGCGGCCCACACGTCGGCACTGTCCCAGGCCACATAGATCGGCACGTCGCCGATGATCGAGATGCCCCGCTCGTTC
>JAZNCR010000051.1:0-2332 GCA_045587605.1 Eubacteriales bacterium | reverse complement strand
ATCCGTCACGGCGAGAAAATGTATGAGACTCTGCTCACGAACGAAGAGTGTGCTCACGCCATTGACATGGGCGATTTCTACCGCGTTCCCTGTGATAAACGAGGACTGAACTACGATAAATATTTCAATCGAGGCGACACGGAACGCAATGTACTCACCGAATTCAATTCGAACAATACAACGCTGTTAACGGTTGAAGAAACCAAGGCAAAGATTGCAAGTCTTAAGTACATTCAGGACGAGCTGGCCCGGGGGAATAATCAATGATGAATATCCTCGTTACCGGTGCGAAGGGCTTTGTGGGAAAAAATCTCTGTGCTGTGCTCCGAAATATCCGTGACGGCAAGGACAGAACGCGTCCGAATATTGCCGTCGGTGAGATTTGCGAATACGATGTTGATACCGATCCTTCTCTGCTGAATGAATTCTGTGCAAAAGCGGACTTTGTCTTCCACCTTGCCGGTATAAACCGCCCGCAGAATTCGGAGGAATTCATGCAGGGCAATTACGGCTTTACCTCTTCCCTGCTCGATACGCTCAAAAAACAAAAAAATACCTGTCCCGTCATGATCTCCTCTTCCATTCAGGCAACCTGTATCGGCCGCTATGACAGCGACTACGGACGAAGCAAAAAGGCGGGCGAGGAGTTGGTTTTCGCCTATGGTGAGGAAACGGGGGCAAAGGTTCTTGTTTACCGCTTCCCGAATCTTTTTGGCAAGTGGTGCCGACCGAATTACAATTCTGCCGTCGCAACCTTCTGCCATAACACGGCAAACGACCTGCCGATCACGGTAAACGACCGCGCGATTCAGCTTGAGCTGCTCTACATTGACGATCTCATGGCAGAAATGCTTAATGCACTGGAAGGTGAGCCGCATCGCTGCACTTTTGACGGCATCGAAACGATTCTCACGGCGGACGGTAAGTATTGTGCCGCCCCCATCACCCACAAGGTAACACTCGGCGAGATTGTGGATCTGCTTGTCTGCTTCCGTGCACAGCCGGAGACACTTATTATGCCCGAAATTCCGCACGGCTCTTTTGCCAAAAAGCTCTACAGCACCTATCTCAGCTATCTGCCGAAGGAAAAGATTTCCTTCCCGCTCAAGATGAACGAGGATGCACGGGGCAGCTTTACCGAGCTGCTCAAAACCGAGAAATGCGGTCAATTCAGTGTGAACATTTCAAAGCCCGGCATTACCAAGGGACAGCACTGGCACCACACCAAGTGGGAATTTTTCATCGTGGTCAGCGGAAAAGGACTGATTCAGCAGCGAAGGATCGGCTCGGACGAGGTGCTCAACTTTGAGGTCAGCGGTGAGAAGATCGAAGCGGTCCATATGCTGCCCGGCTATACACACAATATCATCAATCTCTCAGACACCGAAAACCTCGTCACCGTCATGTGGGCAAACGAGCAGTTTGACCCGAATCATCCTGATACTTACTTTGAGGTAGTAGAATAATGGAAACGAACATCAAGCTGGATTACAGCGATATTGCGTTCAAAAATAACGGCAAGCTGAAGCTTCTCATCATCGTCGGTACGCGCCCCGAGATCATCCGTCTTGCCGCCGTCATCAACAAGTGCCGACAGTATTTTGATACGATCCTCGCGCATACAGGGCAGAACTATGATTATAACCTTAACGGCGTTTTCTTCCGTGATCTGAATCTTGCCGATCCCGAGATTTACATGGATGCGGTCGGCGACGATCTCGGCGCTACGGTCGGCAATATCATCAACTGCTCCTACAAGCTGATGAATCAGATCAAGCCGGATGCACTGCTTATTCTCGGTGATACCAACTCCTGTCTCTCCGCAATTGCCGCAAAGCGGCTGCATATTCCGATCTTCCACATGGAGGCCGGAAACCGCTGCAAGGACGAGTGCCTGCCCGAGGAAACCAACCGACGCATCGTCGACATTATCTCGGACGTCAATCTTGCCTACAGCGAGCACGCCCGCCGCTATCTGCATGAATGCGGATTGCCGAAGGAACGCACCTATGTGACCGGTTCTCCGATGGCAGAGGTTCTTCATGCCAATCTTGCAGAGATTGAAGCGAGTGACGTGCATAAGCGTCTTGGCCTTGAAAAAGGAAAATACATCCTGCTGTCCGCGCACAGAGAAGAAAATATTGATACCGAGAAGAATTTTGTCAGCCTGTTTACTGCGATCAATAAGATGGCCGAGAAATACGATATGCCGATTCTCTATTCCTGCCATCCCCGCTCTCAAAAGAAAATCGATGCAACCGGCTTTATGCTTGACTCCCGTGTCATTCGCCACGAACCGCTTGGCTTCCATGACTATAATTGCCTTCAAATG
>JAZNCR010000050.1:0-3908 GCA_045587605.1 Eubacteriales bacterium | reverse complement strand
GACCGCTTGGCCTCCGACTTTGCCGCGATGATGGGGGCTTGCGTCTTGTGCTCACGCATCAGACGGGCAAAGAGGGCGGGATCAGCCGGCGCCCCCGGGGAGGAAAGCTCCTCCTCCAGGCGGCGGTAGTTTTCTTCAATGGTTTTTAATTTGCGGAACATAGATCAGTCCCGGTTGAATGCCGAGAATGCACGGTAGGCCTCGTAAAGGTCGACCTTTGCAATTGCTTCGAAAGGCGCGTGCATCGCAATAACCGGCACACCCAGGTCAACGACGTCAATGTTCTGGTTGGCAATAAACTTGGCAACCGTTCCGCCGCCGCCCGCATCAACACGGCCAAGCTCGCCCGCCTGCCATACGACACCGGCACGTGCCATGCAGCCGCGTACCCAGCCGACAAATTCTGCGCTCGCGTCGCTGGTGCCCGACTTGCCGCGTGCACCCGTGTACTTGGTCAGCACGACGCCGCAGCCGAGCAGAGCAGTATTGCGCTGCTCAAATACCTCTGCAAAGTTCGGGTCGTAAGCGGCAGATACGTCAGCCGAGAGGCACTTTGAGTTTGCACGGACAACGTTGACGTTGCCGCCGCGCGCACGTGCGATTTCGTCAATCAGGTCACACATGATCGAGCATTGCATACCGGTGTTGCCCTCGCTTCCGGTTTCCTCCTTGTCGGCGAGGATGCAGAGCAGGGTATGACGGGAGTCTGCCTCGTCAAGGATGGCCTTGAGGGCGGGATAAGCGCAGACGCGGTCGTCGTGACCGTACGCGCCGATGATCGAGCGGTCAAAGCCGATGTCGCGTGCCTTGAGGGCGGGAACGACGGACAGCTCGGCAGAAAGGAAATCATCCTCGGTAATGTCGTATTTTTCGTTGAGGATCTTCATGATGTTAAGCTTAACGGGGGTAGCCGCCTCGGTGTCCTCGTAGGGACGGGAGCCGATGAGCACGTTCAGCTTCTCACCCGGGATTGCTTCGCCCAGCGGCTTGCGGCTCTGCTCGGCACCGAGGTGGGGCAGAATATCGTTGATATAGAAAACGGGATCACTCTCATCCTCGCCCACGACGATCTCAACCGACGTGCCGTCAGCCTTGATGACAACGCCGTGCAGGGCAAGGGGAGTTGCCAGCCACTGATACTTCTTGATGCCGCCGTAGTAGTGGGTCTTGAAGAAGCCCATGCCGGCCTCCTCATAGAGCGGGCACTGCTTGAGGTCAATCCGGGGAGAGTCGATGTGGGCGGCCGAGATGCGGATACCCTCGTTGATATCCTCCTCGCCGATGGTGAAGAGCAGGAGATTCTTGCCGCGGTTGTTGTAGTAGCGGCGGTCACCCGGCTTCAGCTCGTCGCCAAAGTGATAGGGGGTAAAGCCTGCCTCCTCCGCCATCTTGATCGAGACGGTCACGCACTCGCGCTCGGTCTTTCCGGCGTCAAGATACTGCATATAGGGGGCGGAGAATGCCATTGCATCCGCAACTACCTCGGGGGCTGCTTCGTAAACGGTCTTCTTTTTGTAGAACAGCTTTTCGCTCAATACCTTGGTTTCTTCACTCATGATGATTTTCCTTTCTTGTATATAATGAATTTGTTTTTAATCCTTTTGTTCTGCCGGGTATAGCTTGCCGTAGAGATCGGCGGTTTCCTCTACCTTTTTGACGTAATTTCGCGTTTCCTCGAAGGGAATGTCGATCAGCGCACCGTTTTCATCCGCATAGCGCGTATCGGTGCTCCATTCTCTGACACGGGTCGGCCCTGCGTTATAGGCTGCAAAGACCGAGCTCCAGAGTCCGAACTCGTTGTAAAGGTAGGAAAGATAATATACGCCGTAGCGGATGTTCGTCTCGGGATCATAAAGCAGACCGTCGTCAAGCACCTCTCCGCGGCGCTCGCCAAGCCAAAGGAAGGTCTCGGGCATCATCTGCATCAGGCCGACCGCGCCCGCATCCGAGACGGCATTGCTCTCGAAATTGCTTTCGGTTTTGATCACCGCATAGATGATCGCCTCGGGAATTCCGAATTCACTTGAGTATCGCTCAACGTATTCCCGGTACTCCCGCGGATAAATCCGGCGGTCGATTATGTCGCGCACACGGTCGTATGCATAGCCAATGCCGATCGACAGCGATAAAATCAGCAGTACGGCAAAGGCACGGCGAAGCGCATTCTTCATCCTCGTCGTCCTCCGATCTCGCGCATGATTTTTTCGGCTTCGGCTTCAAGCGTTCGAAGATCCCCGTCGTTGAAGACCACGAAGTCGGCACGGTCGGTGTAGAATGCATCTTCTTTTTGCGCATCAAGCCGGGCAGAGGCCGCTTCTTCTGTAATTTTGTCCCTTGCCATGATCCGTGCAAGACGAAGTGACCTTGGTGCAATCACGGCGATCACTGCGTCACATTCCGCATCAAAGCCGCTTTCATAGAGCAGTGGTGCATCAACCAAAACCGCCCTTTTTCCAACCGCCCGGGCATCGGCAATGCGCTGTCTGGTTTCGGCCAGGATAAAGCTGTGCGAGACGGTGTTCAGCGTCGTCAGATAGGTTTTGGGGGCATTCTCGGCAAAAACCTTTGCTGCAAGCGCGGTACGGTCAAGCGTACCGTCGGCAGAGAGAACGGAGGTGCCGAATGCGGCCACCAATGCATCAAGACACGGGGAAGGGGGGATCAGCAGTTCGTGATAGATTGCATCGGTATCCAAATGGGGAATACCGTGTTTTCCGAGTGCGGCCGCAAGTGCGCCTTTTCCCGCACCGCTGGGGCCTGTCAGCCCAAGCACAACCATTATGCTCCCTCCTTTTCGGAGACGCAAATTTCCATCCCTGCCTGACGTGGCGGCGGTATTTTTGTCATGTACTGCCTTTTTTACAAAACACGGAAGGATACAATATCTCCAATATAATATTATATCGCAATTTCCCCAAATTAGCAAGTCCCCCGGGCGGATTTTCTTTCCGAAAAATACCGAATTCGGTTTTCTTTGTGTTTATTTGCGAAAAAACAGGGGAAAGAAAACAAAAAACAGAAAAAATTCAAAAAACACTTGCATTTTCTTTTATGATGTGCTATAATACATCCGTATGCGGTCTTTCCGCTGAAAAAAAGGGTGGTCCTCTGCAAATGCTCTGCACGAACATCCGGTATTTTAAGGAGGAGCCAAACAATGGATCTCATCAAGGCTTTCACGAACGAGCAGTTGAAGGAGAATGTGCCGGTTATCCGCATCGGTGACACCGTTCGCATTCACAACAAGATCAAAGAGGGTGCGCGCGAGCGTGTTCAGCTCTTTGAGGGTACGGTAATCGCAAAGCACGGCGGCGGCATTTCGGAGACCTTCACGGTCAGACGTGTGTCCTATGGCTGCGGTGTTGAGAAGACCTTCCCCATCCACTCTCCCAATGTCGAAAAGGTTGACATTATCCGTGTCGGTAAGGTTCGCCGTGCGAAGCTCTACTACCTGCGCGGCCGCGTTGGTAAGAGCTCCAAGGTTAAGGAACTCATCTGAGTCCAAATCCGACCAAACAATAAAAATCCGACGTTCGGTTTGCACTTTGTTACGGCGTAAATTGACTTTCAATTTACCGCTAACTGTGCACGCCGTTATGCGCCGGATTTTTATTGTTTATGGCAGAAAAGAACGCCCATTGATCCAAAACGGATCGGTGGGCGTTCTTTTCTATGGCAATTACGCCAAAAATGCACGTACCTTCTCGATCTGCATCCGAACCGAGGACTCGGCAGGACCGCCGTGTACGCGTCTGCCGGCAACGCAGGCAGCCATGTCGATTGCGGTGTAAACATCGTTGTCAAAAACGGGCGAGAGAGCACGGTATTCGTCAAGGCTCATTGTCTCAAGCGTCTTGCCGTTTTCGATGCAGTAGGCGACCATGCGGCCGACGATCTTGTAGGCATCG
>JAZNCR010000049.1:0-2083 GCA_045587605.1 Eubacteriales bacterium | reverse complement strand
ACATGGCTACGATCCGACTTGTCCGCAGAACATTTCAGACCGAGGTGACCACTATGCTGCTCTATATCGTTCGTCATGGCGACCCCGATTATACCACCGATACCCTCACGCTGCGCGGCATGTTTCAAGCCGAAGCGGTCGGCCGCCGCATCGCGGCATCGAAAATCGACCGCATCTTCTCCTCCCCGATGGGTCGCGCCCGCCTGACGGCATCCCCCGCCTGCCGGATGCTCGGTCTGCCCTGCGAAATTGAAGAATGGGCGCACGAAATCGGCGACGAAAAGCAGACAACCTTCCCCGACGGGAAGCGCAAAAAAACCATCGCCGCGGTGCAGAACACCTATTTCCGCGCTGACGGCGCACAGGATCTCGCCTTTGCCGACAGCCTGCTCTGCCCCGGCTTCAGCACAACCAACCTCCGTCCCGCCCTTGACTACATCGCCGCTGGCGGCCGCGATTTTCTTGCGCGGCTGGGCTACCGCGAAGAGGACGGCGTCTACCGCATCCTGCGGCCGAACGAAGAGCGTGTCGCCCTCTTCTGCCACGCCGCCTTCACCCGCGCCTGGCTCTCCCACCTGCTGCACATCCCGCCCCATCTCTTCTGGTCTGGCTTCAACACGACCCACACCGGCATCACGATTGTGGAATTTCACAACTACACCAACGGCATCACGGCCCCGCGCGTACTCTGCCTCTCCGACATGTCCCACCTCTACGCCGAGGGGCTGGATATGCGGTACGATAATTACGCCGTGCTGTAATCCCCCATATAAGCCCAAGACAAAAGCACCGCCGGCTCTGCTTCGGCGGTGCTTTTGCCATTATCGCCCCCATCCCCTTGCATTCGGGGGGGAGACGTGATATGATATCGATGAAAACCAAAGCAAAACTATACCCCCTCCCCGCATCTGCTTCGTGGAATTTGGCACAGAATCTGCTATAATGAACACACAAAAGCGCTTTTGAATCATTTCAGGAGGATCAAAGATGACAATCGGCTCCACCATCAAACGCCTGCGCCGCGAAAACAACATCACCCAAGAGCAGCTGGCCGAATATCTCGGCATCACCTCGCGCGCCGTCTCGCAATGGGAGTGCGGCAGGACCGCACCCGATCTTGCGCAGCTTCCCGCGCTCTGCCATATCTTTGACGTTTCGGCAGACACGCTGCTCGGAATCGACGTGGAGAAAAGCGACGAGGCGATCAAACGCTATCTTGACAAGGCAAGCGATCTCGGCAACCAGGGAAAAGGCGAGGAACGCACCGCCCTGCTGCGCGAGGCGAACCGCAAGTTCCCCCGCAGCTATCCCATCATGCACCGGCTTGCCGATTCGCTGGTGTGCGAATACAGCCGCAAAGGAATCAAGCAATACGACGAGGTGTTCGACCTCTGCCGGCGGATCCTCGCCGAGTGCACCGACAGCAAAATCCGCTATGCTGCCATCGAGACGCTCGGCACCGCATACGGTTACGCCGGCAAAGCGGACGAGATGCACAAGCTCGCCGAGGAAATGCCGAATGCGCACTTCTCCTACGAGAACTTCATGCTCTACCGCTGGCAGGGAGACGCCGATCTGCCCAAGCGGCAGGAATATTTGGCATATCTGATCAACCAATTGCTCTCCATGCTCGCCTGCCTCTCGGGGCATATGGATGACAACCGCAAATGGATCTACAGCCGTGAGGATCGCATCCGTCTCAAAAAGCTCCAGGTTGATCTGCTGGAATTGCTCTTCCCCGACGGCGACTATCAGTATAACGCGCAAAACGGCGAGATTGCCTGCTCTCAGCTCACAACGATCTATCTGCGCGGCGGCGACACAGAAACCGCGTGGCAATGGCTCGAGCGCGGTGCCGCCTTTGCCATGCACGCCGACACCTACGACGAAAACGCGCCGCACACCTCTCCCATCCTGCGCGGCTACAGCGATGGCGGCTGGATCATGGAAGCGGACGGCAACCGCTCTCAATCCCTTCTGGATTGGCTGACCGCCGACCCCGAAGCCGAGCCGTTCCGTACCAATCCCCGATTTGAATCTTTGTGTGATCGTCTGCGCGCGATCGCCAAAAAACCATAATCCT